>NZ_JBSFTY010000047.1:0-75835 GCF_053591515.1 Streptomyces sp. NPDC003011 | reverse complement strand
GGGTGCTTGGTAATGACGCTGCCCCGGGCCGGCGGCCGGGCGCGCGCCCTGGCGGCGGAACTCCTCGCCCATCCCCTCCTCGTCGGCACCGGCACCTTCACCGGCACTCTCACCGGCACCGCCTTCCGGCGCCGCAGCTGCTGCCTCTACTACCGTGTCCCGGGCGGAGGCGTCTGCGGCGACTGTTGCTTCCCACGAGACCCGCGCTCTTCCCCACACGCCACATCTGGGTGACCATGAAGACCGACCAGCTGCTGAGAAGGGGGTTTCGGGTGCGAGTGGGCCTGCTGACCCGGGAGTACCCGCCGGATGTGTACGGCGGCGCGGGCGTCCATGTCGAGTTCCTCGCCCGGGAACTGAGGTCCCTCGTCGACCTGGACGTGCACTGCTGGGGCGAGGGCCGGGCGGAGGGCGTGTTCCGGCACCGCCCCTGGCCGGCGCTGGACACCGCCAACGACGCGCTGCGCACGTTCTCCGTGGACCTCGCGATGACCGCCGGCCTCGAAGGCCGCGAACTGGTCCACTCCCACACCTGGTACGCCAACCTCGCCGGCCACCTCGGCAAGCTCCTGTACGGCATCCCGCACGTGATGACCGCCCACTCGCTGGAGCCCCTGCGCCCCTGGAAGGCCGAGCAGCTCGGCGGCGGGTACGCCCTGTCCAGCTGGGCCGAGCGCACCGCGATCGAGACCGCCGACGGGGTGATCGCCGTCTCCGGCGCCATGCGCGACGACATCCTCGGCTGCTATCCGGCACTGGATCCGGCCAAGGTCCACATCGTGCACAACGGCATTGACACGAGCCTGTACCAGCCGGACCCGGGCACCGACGTCCTGCGCCGCCTCGGCCTCGACCCGGCCCGCCCGTACGTCCTGTTCGTCGGCCGCATCACCCGCCAGAAGGGCGTGCCCCACCTGCTGCGGGCGGTCCGGGACATCGACCCGGCGGCCCAGGTCGTGCTGTGCGCGGGCGCGCCGGACACCCCGGAGATCGACCAGGAGTTCCGCGACCTCTTCGGGGAGCTGAGCGCCGTCCGCGAGGGCGTGCACTGGATCCCGCAGATGCTGCCGCGCCCCGAGGTGATCCAGCTCCTCACCCACGCCGCCGTGTTCGTCTGCCCTTCCGTGTACGAACCCCTCGGCATCGTCAACCTGGAGGCGATGGCCTGCGGGACTCCCGTCGTGGCGTCCCGGGTCGGCGGTATCCCCGAGGTCGTGGACGACGGGAAGACCGGGGTACTCGTCACGGTGGACGACGATTTCGAGGCGGGTCTGGCGCGGGCGCTGGACGCGGTCATCGGCGACCCGGCAACCGCCCGGCGGATGGGCGAGGCGGGACGGGAGCGCGCGGTGGGCGAATTCGGCTGGGACGCGGTCGCCAGGCGCACGGTCCGGCTCTACCAGGAGATCATCAAGCAGGCGTAGACCGCCCCGGCCGAGGGCAGGCTTGGGTCAATCAGGTGAGGGGAGCGGCCATGCGTCGTGGTGGTCCTTCGGTGCTCGGCATCGTACTGGCGGGCGGAGAAGGCAAGCGCCTGATGCCCCTGACCGCGGACCGGGCGAAACCCGCGGTCACCTTCGGCGGCACGTACCGCCTGGTGGACTTCGTGCTGTCCAACCTCGTCAACGCCGACATCCTGCGCATCTGCGTGCTCACGCAGTACAAGTCGCACTCGCTGGACCGGCACATCACCACCACCTGGCGGATGTCCAGCCTGCTCGGCAACTACGTCACGCCGGTCCCCGCCCAGCAGCGCCTGGGCCCCCGCTGGTACCTGGGCAGCGCGGACGCGCTCCTGCAGTCCCTGAACCTGGTGCACGACGAACGCCCCGAGTACGTGGCGGTCTTCGGCGCCGACCACGTGTACCGCATGGACCCGCGGCAGATGCTCGCCCAGCACATCGACAGCGGCGCGGGCGTGACGGTGGCCGGGATACGGGTGCCGCGCGGCGAGTCGTCGTCGTTCGGCGTGATCACCGCCGGCTCGGACGGCCAGACCGTGAAGGGATTCCTGGAGAAGCCGGCCGACCCGCCCGGGCTGCCCGACGCCCCGGACTGCGTCTTCGCCTCCATGGGCAACTACATCTTCACCACCAAGGCCCTGATCGAGGCGCTCCAGCGGGACGCCGAGGACGCGGCATCCGTGCACGACATGGGCGGGTCGATCCTGCCCCAGCTCACCGAGCGCGGCGAGGCCCACCTCTACGACTTCAGCGCCAACCACGTGCCCGGCGAGACCACGCGGGACCAGGGCTACTGGCGGGACGTGGGCACGCTCGACGCGTACTACGACGCCCACATGGACCTGATCGCCGAGCGCCCCGCGTTCAACCTGTACAACCGGCAGTGGCCCATCTACACCCACTCCTACCAGCTCTCGCCCGCCCGCTTCAACGCCGGCGGCATGGCCAGCGAGTCCATCATCAGCGCGGGCTGCCTGATCCGGGGCCAGGTCACCCGGTCGGTCCTCTCGCCGGGCGTGGTGGTCGACCCGGGAGCCGTGGTCCAGGGGTCGGTGCTGCACGACAACGTCCACATCGGGCGGGGAGCGGTGGTGCGCGGTGCCGTCCTCGACAAGAACGTCGAGGTGCCGCCGGGCGCGACGATCGGCGTCAACCCGGAGCGGGACGCGGAGCTGTACACGGTCTCCAAGGGCGGCGTGATCGCGCTCGGCAAGGGCCAGCGGGTCTCGTAGGGCCTGCGAACGGCTCCGGTGTCCCGTACGCACCGGAGCCGTCGTCATGTCCCTGGACGCACAGCGGAATCCGTGTTGTCATGCCAACTCCGGCCCATGACAACGTTGTTATGGAGGTTCCGTGCACCACAGACGTGTCAGAAACCGACTCTCCTTACTGCTCGCCGCCCTCCTCGGCCTCACCGGGCTGACCGGCCTGACCGCGGCGCCCGCCCTGGCCGACGACCCCGTCGAGGCCCACGGCCTGAAGGGCGAGTACTACACCCAGTCCGCCCCCGGCGCCTTCGACTTCCACGAGCTCAAGGCCACCACCTTCGACCCCATCCTCGACTTCGACACCCTGGAGCCGCGCCTCGCCGCCGCCACCGGCCGCGCGGACGACGTCAGCGTCCGCTGGACCGGCCGGATCGTGCCGGAGCGCACCGGCCCGCACACCTTCTCCGCCATCGGCGACAACGGCTTCCGGCTCTGGGTCGACGGCCGGCTCCTCATCGACCACTGGGTGGACGACTGGGACCGCGAGCAGACCGCCCCGCCCGTCGACCTGACCGCCGGCACGGCCTACGACATCAAGGTCGAGTACTTCGAGCACCACGGCGGCTCGAACCTGCACCTGCGCTGGACCGAGCCCGGCGGCGCCAAGGAGGCCGTCCCGCAGTCGGCGTTCCGCCTGCCCGAGGGCTTCGCCTACGACGGACCCCTCACCACCACGGTCCTCGCGGACGGCCGCACCCTCAGGCTCGACTTCGCCCAGCGCCTCGCCCCGCCCCCGGCCGGCCTGACCGGCCACCTCGAAGCGGTCATCGGCGGTGCCCGGTGGCCCCTGGGCGCGGCCCGGCCGGACCCCGCAGACCCGAGTGTCCTGCTCGTCGCCCTGGACGAACCCGTGGTGGGCAACCGGACCGGCACCGCACGCGGTACCGCCGACCTCCGCTACGACGGCGACGGCGGCCTCACCGACGCCGACGGCAACGTTGTCGGAGCCTTCTGGAGCAGCGGCCCCAACCGCTCCACGCACCAGCTGCGCACCCGCTGGGCCGACGAGGTCGGGCCGGACAACGCCCACCCCGAGTACCCGCGCCCGCAGCTGACCCGCTCCGCCTGGCGCAACCTCAACGGCCGCTGGCAGTTCGCCGCGGCACAGGCGGGCGAGCAGCCGCCCGTCGGCCGGACCCTGCCCGAACGCATCCTCGTCCCCTACCCGGTGGAGTCCCAGCTCTCCGGGATCGAACGGCACGAGGACCGCATGTGGTACCGGCGCACCTTCACCGTCCCCGCCGGTTGGGACATCGGCTCCGGCAAGCGGCTGCGGCTCAACTTCGGCGCGGTGGACTGGCGCAGCGAGGTGTACGTCAACGGCACCAAGGTCGTCGAACACCGGGGTGGCTACGACAAGTTCAGCGCCGACGTCACCGACGCCCTCAAGCCCGGCCGGACCCAGGAGCTGATCGTCGGCGTGCACGACCCGACGGACGCGGCCGACGGCGAGAACCCGCCGCTGGGCAAGCAGCGCCTGGACCCGAGCGGCATCTGGTACACCCCGTCCTCCGGCATCTGGCAGACGGTGTGGATGGAGCCGGTCGCGCCGGACCACGTCGACACGCTCAAGCTGACCCCGGACGTCGACGGCGGCCGGCTCACCGTGGAGGCGCGGGGAGTCCGGGCCGGCGTACCCGTCACGGCGACGGCGTACGAGGACGGGCGCAAAGTCGCCACGGCGCGCGGCCGCACCGGCGCCCCGCTGACCCTGACCATCGAGGACCCGCGCCTGTGGTCGCCCGACGACCCGTTCCTCTACGACCTGAAGGTGACCGTCGGCGCCGACCGCGTCGGCAGCTACTTCGGCATGCGCTCGGTCTCCGTCGAGACGGTGAACGGCGTCCCGCGCACCGTCCTCAACGGCGAGCCCGTCTTCCTGATGGCCACCCTCGACCAGGGCTTCTGGCCCGACGGCCTGCACACCGCGCCCACCGACGAGGCCCTGGCCCACGACCTGAGGACCCACAAGCAGCTGGGCTTCAACTCGGTGCGCAAGCACATCAAGGTCGAGCCCGACCGCTGGTTCCACTGGGCCGACCGGCTGGGCCTGCTGGTGTGGCAGGACATGCCCTCGATGACCGCGGGCGTGAACCCGGGCGCCGCCGCCCGCGCCCAGTACGAGCGAGAGATGAAGGAGATGATCGACGAGCACGTCAGCAGCCCGTCGGTGGTCATGTGGGTCACCTTCAACGAGGGCTGGGGCCAGTACGACGTCGGGCGCGTCGCCGAGCAGGCCAAGGCCTGGGACCCGACCCGGCTGGTCAACAACCAGTCCGGCCTCAACCTGGGCGCCGACGGGAACGCCGGCGACATCATGGACGAGCACGGCTACCCCAGCCCCGCCCTGCCGCCCCGCCCGGACGGCAGACGCGCCCTGGTCAGCGGCGAGTACGGCGGACTCGGGCTGGCGGTCCCGGGACACGCCTGGCCGGTCCAGCAGTCGTACGTCGACGTCGACCCGGCGACCTACACCGACGACTACCTGGTGAAGCTCGACGAGGTGCGCGCCCTGGCCTGCCGGGGCGGCAACGGCGCCGTCTACACCCAGATCTCCGACGTCGAGGGTGAGCTGAACGGGTTGCTGACGTACGACCGCGAGATCCTGAAGCCGGACGTGGCGCGGCTGAGGGCCGCCCACGAGGCACTGATCCGGGACATCTCCCGCCCGACGCCCGCGGGCTGTCCCGCGGCCTGAGGGCCCGTACGGGCGCTGTCCGGCCACGGACGGCGCACGAGTCCCGCCCCTTTCCCCGGGGCGGGACTTAATCTGCTGTTAACTGTGCGTAGCCTGATCGCACTTGACCGTAATCGCCTGAGGGCGGTTGACTGCTGACCCACCCTTCCTCGACGCGAGGCAAGCCATTGACCTCTGACCTGCTCGCACCTCTCGACCTGGCGTTCTGGAACATGGAATCCGCCGAGCACCCGATGCACCTGGGCGCGCTCGGCGTCTTCGCGGCGCACTCGCCCACCGCGGGCGCCCACGCGGCCGACCTGCTCGCCGCCCGGGCCGCCGCGGTGCCCGGACTGCGGATGCGCATCCGGGACGTGTGGCCGCTGGGCTTCCCCGCGGCCTTCGGCGGCGCCGCCCGCGAGCCCGCCGCCGACTTCGACCCGCTCGACCACGTCACCCTGCACGCCCCCGCCGCGGACTTCCAGAGCGAGGCGGGCCGGCTCATGCAGCGCCCGCTGGAGCGGGAGCGGCCTCCGTGGGAGGCGCACGTGCTGCCGGGACAGGACGGCGTCTCGTTCGCCGTGCTGTTCAAGTTCCACCACGCCCTGGCCGACGGACTGCGGGCGCTCACGCTCGCCGCCGCGGTCCTGGACCCGCTGGACATGCCCCCGCCCCGCCCCCGCCCCGCCGAGCCGCCGCGCGCGCCGCTCCCGGACGTCCGCCGCCTGCCGGGGCTGGTCCGCGACTGCCTCTCCGGCGCGCTGTCCGACGTGGGCCGCGCCCTCGACATCGGCGCCTCCGTGGCCCGCTCCACCCTGGACGCGCGGCCCTGCGCCGCCCTCACCGCCGAGCCCACCGGCACCCGCCGCACCGCCGGCGTGGTCGTCGACCTCGACGACGTGCACCGCGTGCGCAAGACCGTCGGCGGCACCGTCAACGACGTCCTGATCGCGGTCGTCGCGGGCGCGCTGCGCCGCTGGCTCGACGAGCGCGGCGACGGCAGCGAGGGCGTCGCGCCCCGCGCCCTGATCCCGGTCTCCCGGCGCCGGCCGCGCACCGCCCACCCGCAGGGCAACCGGCTCTCCGGCTACCTGATGCGGCTGCCGGTCGCCGACCCGGACCCGCTCGGCCGCCTCGCCGCGGTCCGTACGGCCATGGACCGCAACAAGGACGCCGGACCCCACCGGGGCGCCGGCGCCGTCGCCCTGCTCGCCGACCACGTGCCGGCGCTCGGCCACCGGCTCGGCGGCCCCCTGGTCGGCCAGGCCGCCCGGCTCTGGTTCGACATCCTGGTCACCAGCGTGCCCCTGCCGGGCATCGGCCTGAAGCTCGGCGGCAACCCGGTCACCGCGGTCTACCCCTTCGCCCCGCTGGCCCGCGGCCAGTCCCTGGCGGTCGCCATCTCGACGTACCGCGGCAGCGTCCACTACGGCCTCGTCGCCGACGCCGAGGCCGTCCCCGATCTCGACCGGTTCGCGCACGCCCTCTCCGCGGAGGTGGAGACGTTGATCACCGCCTGCGACCCCTGATCCTCGCGGGTTTGGCGCTGCGGCCCGGCGCTCCGTAAAATTCGCCGTTCGAAAGCGGACGCCGTCGGAGCGCCGCGCGAAGGACCCAGGGAACGGCAGCGGCCATGACGGTGACAGACAACGGCTCGGCGACCACGGACGAGATCGTCTACGGTCCCGGAATCGACCCGGAGCGGCTGGCCGTCTGCCTCAGCGTGCTCGAAGAGCTCGACGGCCTGGACGTCGACCACCCCGACGCGATCGCCGTACGCCGGGCCACCGCGGGCATCTACCGCTCCGTCAAGCAGCGCCGCCGCCAGGAGCGCCGGGCCGCGAAGACCGCGCACGACAAGGCGGTGACCGAGGCGACGGCCACCGGCTCCGCCCGCCGCGTCGACGACGAGACCGAGGGCATCCTGCCGTCGTCGGTGGTCGAGGAGGGCCAGATCGCGGGGATACTCCAGCGCCCCCGCTCCTGCTACACCTGCAAGACCCGGTACGTCGAGGTCGACTACTTCTACCACCAGCTCTGCCAGAAGTGCGCCGCCGACAACCGCGCCCGCCGCGACGCCCGCACCGACCTCACCGGCAAGCGCGCGCTGCTCACCGGCGGCCGAGCCAAGATCGGCATGTACATCGCGCTGCGGCTGCTGCGTGACGGTGCCCACACCACGATCACGACCCGCTTCCCGAACGACGCGATCCGCCGCTTCAAGGCCCAGCCCGACAGCGCCGACTGGATCGACCGCCTGAAGATCGTCGGCCTCGACCTGCGCGACCCGGCCCAGGTGGTGGCGCTGGCGGACTCGGTCGCGGCCGAGGGCCCGCTGGACATCCTGATCAACAACGCGGCCCAGACCGTACGCCGCTCCCCGCAGGCCTACAGCGAACTGCTCGCCGCCGAGTCCGCCCCGCTGCCCGCCGGCGAGCTGCCCGCCGCCGAGGTGATCGGCACCTTCGGCTCCGGCGCGGTCCCCGCGCTGCCGCTGGCCTCGGCCGGCGCGCTGACCGCCCAGGACGTCACCGACCTCGCCCTGATCTCGGGCTCGGCCTCCCTGGAGCGGATCGCCGCCGGCACCGCGATCGACGCGGGCGGGCTCGTCCCCGACCTGCACGACTCCAACAGCTGGATCCAGACGGTGGAGGAGGTGACGCCGGTCGAGCTCCTGGAGGTCCAGCTGTGCAACTCGACCGCGCCCTTCATCCTGATCAGCCGGCTGCGTCCGTCGATGGCGTCCTCGTCGGCGAAGCGCACGTACATCGTGAACGTCTCCGCCATGGAGGGCGTCTTCGCCCGCGGCTACAAGGGCGCCGGGCACCCGCACACCAACATGGCCAAGGCCGCCCTGAACATGCTCACGCGCACCAGCGCCCAGGAGATGTTCGAGAAGGACGGCATCCTCATGACGGCCGTCGACACCGGCTGGATCACCGACGAGCGCCCGCACCCCGACAAGGTCCGGCTCGCCGAGGCGGGTTTCCACGCCCCGCTCGACCTGGTCGACGGCGCGGCCCGCGTCTACGACCCGATCGTGCGCGGCGAGGCGGGCGAGGACCTGTATGGCGTCTTCCTGAAGGACTACGCGCCGGGCAAGTGGTGAGCCCGGCGCGGGCCGGAACGGCGCGCTTGCACGGGAGTTGACGTACCGTCAGTCGACGGCGCCGAGACGAGAGTTCCGTGCCGCCAGCAGCTCCAGTACCGTGCGCCAGTCCTCCAGGACCCCGGCGTCGAAGCCGGCGAACCGGGCCTCCTCGTCGGCCTGGCGCAGCCGCAGCAGGTCGTCGTCGGCGGCGGGGCCGTGGCCGGGGGCCTCTCCGCGGACGAGGCCGGCCACCCGCTCGCCGAGCAGGGAACGGACCGCGCCGGCGGCGCGGTCCGCGTGGGCGGCCCGGTCGCCGGGGCTCAGCAGCGGGCCGATCGCCCGTACCAGCCCCGCCACTTGCAGTTCCTTGTCGGCGGGGCGGGACCGGCGCAGCAGCGCGGCCGTGCGCAGCGCGTGGTGCAGGCCGGTGTGGCCGCCCTCGTGGCCGGGTGCGTCGCACGCGCCCCGGCAGGCGTACAGCAGATCCATCAGCTCTTCGACACCACGCAGCTCCATGCGCCAGTCCTCCCGCCGGGCGAGCCTTGCCGAGCGGCAGCAGACCATGGCCGGCTTGCGTTCCGGCCAACGGGGCCTGAACTGCGGCGCCCGTTCGCGGGCTTAGGCCGAACGGGGGACCCGCACCAGGTGCACGCAGTGCCGAAGCGGTGCAGAGTGGCCCTGTCCGCACACGGATTGACTTCGGATAGTTACCCGTTGTTTTCAGCCCTATCGAGCGGCCTCCCGCTCATCTGGTTAGTCTGTAGCGGACGGACAGCAGTACGGGGTCCTACCCACACCCACGGTCCGTCATGGGACACGCCCGTCCACCACGGCCTGCTCTCATCCGAGAAACCGGCGCCACCGCGTCCGAACTGCCTCTAGCCAGAACCGAGCGGGCGTCGTGAACCAGGCCGCAGACTGGGCAGCCACGCCCCGAGGGTGATCCGACACATAAGGAGTGCGCGGTGACACCGGAGAAGACGAATCGCGAACAACGCCCCAAGGAACGCCCGGAGCGTGCGGGCCGCAGGCCCGGAGAGATCGGCAGCCTCGACGTGTGGGCCCGGTCCGCCCCGATCCTTCTCGCGGGCTACGAGGACGACCTCGCCGAGCCCCATATCCTCCCCAGCGTGGACTGACCCGGGGGCGACCCGCCCCGATCGCCGGCCGCATGGGCGTGCGAGACTCACGCCCATGCTGATCAGACAAGCCGTGGCCGACGACTGGCCACGGATCTGGCCTTTCTGGCACCGGATCGTCGCCGCCGCCGACACCTACACCTGGGACCCGGACACCTCCGAGGAAGCGGCCCGCGCCCTGTGGATGGCCCCGGCCAAACGCGTCTACGTCGTCGAGGACGACAGCGGCGCCGTCGTCGCCTCCGCCTACCTGACCCCCAACTACGGGGGCCCGGGCTCCGCCGTCGCCAACGCCGGCTTCATGGTCGACCCCGACCAGGGCGGCCGCGGCTACGGCCGCGCCCTCGCCGCACACGTCCTGTCCGCCGCCGAGGCCGCCGGCTACCGGGGGATGGTGTTCAACGCCGTCGTCGAGACCAACCCGGCCGTGAAGCTGTGGACATCCCTCGGCTTCACGATCCTCGGCACGGTCCCGGACGCGTACGACCACCCCCGGCACGGCCGGGTGGGCCTGCACATCATGTACAAGGCCCTGTGACCCGCCCCTACTCCAGCGGTGCCGTCCGCTCCCACGGGCGCCGCTCCTCCAACTGCGCCGCCACGCCCAGCAGATCCGCCTCCGACCCCGGCAGCCCCACCAACTGCACGGCGCAGGGGGCGCCCGAGGGAAGAGTGCCGAACGGGACGGACATCGCGGGCCAGCCGGTGAGGTTCCACGGCGGCGTCAGCGGCGAGTAGTTCGTGTTGGCCAGCACATTGCGCAGCCAGCCCCGCTCGTGCCAGGGCGCGGACTTGGGGGAGCGGCGGGCGAGCGCCGGCATCAGCAGCACGTCGTACTCGTCGAAGAACGGCTCCAGACGCCGGCGCAGCGCCTGCCGCCCCTCCCCGGTGCGCACCGAGTTCACGAAGCGGCGTCCGACCGCCGCGTGCACCCGGGTGCGCCGGGCCAGCCGCCGCCGGTCCAGCCCTCGCGCGTCCACGGCCGTGCCGGCCGTCCAGTGGGCGAGGGAGGTGAGGCTCAGCGACAGCGGGTACGGCGGATCGGCCCGGCGTACCTGGTGACCCGCCTTCATGAGGACGCCGGCCGCCTCCCGGACCGCCGTGGTGTACGGCGAGGTGACGGCGACACCGGCGAGCGGGCTGCGCAGGGAGGCGGCGACGCGGTGCGCCGCGTCCGGGGCCCGTCGTACGAACACGGTGTCCGCGAGGACCGACAACATCAGGCGGGTGTCCTCGACCGTCGTCGCCAGGGGCCCGTTCTCGGACATGCCGAACCAGTCGCCGTCGCTGACCCCGGCGGGCACCACGCCGGGGCCCGGCTTCAGGGTGACCAGACCGCAGTTGGCCGCCGGGATCCGCAGGGAGCCCAGGCCGTCGTTGCCGAGGGCGATCGGCACCAGGCCGGCCGCGACCGCGGCCGCGCTGCCGCCCGACGAGCCGCCCGCCGTGCGGGAGGTGTCCCACGGGTTGCGGGCGGTGCCGTGGACGCCCTCGGTGGTGCCGAAGACGCACAGTTCCGGCACGTTGGTCAGGCCCACCACCACCGCGCCCGCCGCCCGCAGCCGGGCCACGGTGACATGGTCGGCGGCGGCGGGCGTGTCCGGGGTCGCGGCGGAGCCGACGCGCTTGGCCTCGCCGCGCACGGCCAGGTTGTCCTTGACGGCCACGGGCACGCCGGCCAGCGGCAGTCCGTTCAGGTCGCCCCGCGCGGCCACCTCGTCGGCCTCGGCGAGCGCGGCCTCGGCCCGCACCGTTCGGAACGCTCCGATGCGGCCGTCGAGCCGCTCGATCCGGGCGAGGTGTTCGGCCACCACCTCGCGGGGCGTGACGCGCTTCTCGCGCACGGCGGCGGCGATCTCGGCGGCGGTCCGGCCGACCCAGTTGGTCACGGGCGCTCCTCGGAGGCTACTGGTGAGTATGTAGGGAGAACTCTGCCCGGGAGCGGGCGCCGCGTCGAGAGCCCTCGCGGCTGGACCTGCGGACGGGGCTCCTCGGCCACCGGCCGCGCGGGGGAGCGGGGGGCCGGGCGGGCCGGCCGAACGGCCCTCACCTCAGGTGCCGTTCGAAGAACGCCGTCGTGGCGTCCATCGAGCGCGGCCACTGCGGTCCGAACGTGTGCCCCTCGCCCTCGTACGTCCGCAGCCGGACGTCCTTGCCCGCCCGTTCGAACGCGGCGACGGTCTGCCGGGACCAGGCGAGGGGGCAGGTGTCGTCCGCCGTGCCGTGGTGGATCAGCAGCGGCTCGGTCACGCGGTCGACGTAGGTGACGGGCGCGACCTCCCGCCAGAACGTCGGGTTCTCCTCCGGGGTGCCGTGCGCGGCCTCGATCTCGGCGACGACCGGATCGCCCTCGCCGCGCTGGAAGTGGTCGACGTTCTCGGCCGGGCGGGAGCTGACCGGCGCGAACACGACGGCCGCGTCGACCAGGCCGGGGGCCACCACCAGCGTGTTGTAGACGACTCCGCCGCCCATCGACCGGCCCAGCAGGCCGATCCGGTCGCCGTCGATCTCCGGGCGGCCGGAGGAGCGCAGCGCCAGGACGGCGCCGATGACGTCCTCGGTGTAGCCGAGGCGGAGGTTGACGTCGTTGTCGGGGTCGTCGTCCGAGCCCGCGTGGTTGCGGTAGTCGGTGTGCAGGACCACGTAGCCGTCGCGGGCCAGGAGGTCCTGTTCGCGGGCCAGGCCGCGGCCGGTGGTGTAGACGGCCGGGTCGATGTAGCCGTGCGCCAGGACCAGCGCCGGGAAGGGCCCCTTGCCCGTCGGGATGTTCAGGAGGCCGGAGATCGTCAGGCCGTTCGCCTGGTACGTCACGCGGTAGCCGGTGTAGGCGTCGGTCCGGGTGAGCACGGTGCCGAGCCGGAGGCCGGAGCCGCGGTGCTCGCGCTGGATCAGGCCCGGGATCGACACCGGGTCGACGGGGGTGCGGGTGGCGGAGGGCGACGCGGTGGGGTCCTGGCCCTGGTTCGCGGTGCGGGCGGAGGAGGGCGGGCCGGTGCGCGCCCCGTCGCCCTCGCCACCGTCTCCGGTGCAGCCGGTCGCGGCCACCAGCACCAGCGCGGCGGCGACGCAGGCCGTACCCCATGACCGCATAGCCTCATTGTCCCCCGGAGCGGACCGCCGGGGGCGCGGTTCCCGCGTTTTCGGCTCTCCGGGCCATCGGTCGGCGGCGGTGTCCGGGGCGGGCCGGACAGTCACGGCCCGACCGTGCGGCACCGAGCCGAGGCACCCGGGGCGACACCCGGGACGCCTCGCCCGCGCTCCCCACCGCGGTCGCCCCGGTGCCGGGCCGGGCCCGGCCTGGCCCTCACCCGTGCGCACACGGCACAATCCGGGTCGTGCAGATCACCGCGCGAGAACTCAACCGGGCCACGCTCCATCGTCAGTCGCTGCTCCGGCGGGAGCGGTCGGGGGTCGTCGACGCGGTGCGGCGGGCGGGGGCGTTGCAGGCGCAGCAGCCCGCGTCGCCGTATCTCGCGCTGTGGAACCGGATCGCCGGCTTCGATCCGGCCGACCTGGACGCCGCCTTCACGGAGCAGACGGTGGTCAAGGCGACCCTGATGCGGATCACCCTCCACGCGGTCCACGCGGACGATCACCCGGTGTTCCGGGAGGCGATGCGGCCGACACTGCGGGCCTCCCGGCTCGGCCACCGCTTCGCCGCCGCGGGGCTCACCCCCGCGGACGCCGAGGAACTCATACCGGAGCTGCTGGAGTTCGCCGAGCGGCCGCGCACGTCGCGTGAGCTGAACGCCTGGTGCGAGAAGCGGTTCGGGGCCGAGCGGAGCGCCGGGGCGTGGTGGGGTCTGAAGGGGTACGCGCCGCTGCTGCACGCCCCGACCGGCGGGCCCTGGTCGTTCGGCACCTCACCGTCGTACGTCGCGGCGCGCTCCGCACCGACGACGGCGGGGACGGAAGCGGCGCTGCGGACCCTCGTCCTGCGGTATCTGGCGGGGTTCGGACCGGCGTCGGTGGCGGACGTGGCGCAGTTCGCCCTGGTGCAGCGGGCCCGCGTCCGCACGGCGCTCCGTGCGCTCGGCGACGCCGTGGAGCACGTCGAGGGGCCCGACGGCACGGCCCTGTTCGACCTTCCCGGGGCCCCGCGTCCGCCCGCGGACACCCCGGCCCCGCCCCGGCTGATGGCGATGTGGGACAGCGTCCTGCTGGCCCACGCCGACCGCGCACGCGTGATCCCGCCGGACTACCGTCCCCTGGTGATCCGGGTCAACGGCGACGTGCTGCCGACGCTGCTGGTCGACGGTTATGTCGCGGGCGTGTGGCGCCCGGTCGAGGGCGGCATCGAGGCGACCGCCTTCCACGACCTGTCACCCGCGGCGTGGGACGGACTCGCGGCGGAGGCCGCGTCCCTCACGCGGCTGCTGGCCCCGCGCGACCCGCGCGTCTACAGCCGCTACGGCCACTGGTGGGCCAAGCTCCCCGAGGCCCGGGTACGGATCCTGCCGGGCTGAGCCCTCAGCCGCCGAGCTGAGCCCGCAGCCATTCCTCGACCTCTCCCACATGCGCGGCCGCCGCCGCCCGTGCCGCCTCCGGGTCCCGGGCGACCAGGGCCCGGTGGATGGCGGCGTGCTCGCGTCGGGTGCGGGCGAAGGCACCCTGCTCCTGGTAGCCGCGCCAGACGCGGGCGCGGAACGTGCGGGAGGACAGGCCGTCCAGGATCGCGGCCATGGCCTGGTTGCCGGCGGCCGTGGCGATCTCGCGGTGGAAGGCCAGGTCGTGGGCGAGGATCACCTCCGGATCGTCGGTGGCGTTCATCGCCGTCAGGTGCTTCTCGACCTCGGCGAGCTGGTCGGAGGTGATCCGGGCCGCCGCCAGCGCGGTCGCCGTCGACTCCAGGATGCGGCGCACCTCCAGCAGCTCCACCAGGCGCGGGCCGCGGGACAGGTCGGCGACCACGCCGAAGGTCTCCAGCAGGTCACCGGCCTCCAGCTGCGTGACGTAGATGCCCGAACCGTGCCGGGCCTCCAGCACGCCCATGACCGTGAGCGCCCGGATCGCCTCGCGCATCGAACTGCGGGAGATGCCCAGCTGGACCGCCAGATCGCGCTCCGTCGGCAGCCGCTGGCCCGGCTCCAGCCGGCCCTCGCCGATCATCGCGGTGATCCGCTCGATGGCGCGCTGCGTCACGGAGCCCTTCTGCGGGGCTGTCTCGTCCACGCCGTTCCTCCACTCCCGGGGTGCGCCGCAGTCTAACCACCACAGTGGTAGGACCACTGTGACCTCAGGTGGGGAAAACATGGTGCTGCGGGGTGCCGTTTCGGTCCAGTGGTCTGATAAGTATGCAGTCGTCTGCTCGAACAACACGCTCAACGAGGAGCCACCAGATGCCCGGCAGGACCGGGCGTGTCCAGGACTGACCCGCCCCGTCCCCGCCACCGACCGAGAGGCCCTCCGTGTCCCCGACGCCCGTCCGCATCACCGCGGTCGACACCCGCGACATCCGTTTCCCCACCTCCCGCGAGCTCGACGGCTCCGACGCGATGAACCCGGACCCCGACTACTCGGCGGCGTACGTCGTGCTGCGCACGGACAGCGACGGCACGGACGGCGGTCCGGAGGGGCACGGCTTCACCTTCACCATCGGGCGGGGCAACGAGGTCCAGGTCGCCGCGATCCACGCGCTGCGCCACCACGTGGTCGGGCGGTCCGTCGACGAGGTGTGCGCCGACCCGGGCTCGCTGTACCGGGACCTGATCGGGGACAGTCAGCTGCGCTGGCTCGGGCCCGAGAAGGGCGTGATGCACATGGCGATCGGGGCGGTGACCAACGCCGTGTGGGACCTGGCGGCCAAGCGCGCCGGCAAGCCGCTGTGGCGCCTGCTCGCCGAGGCCGACCCCGAGTGGCTGGTCGCGCAGGTCGACTTCCGCTACCTCACCGACGCCCTCACCCCCGAGGAGGCGCTGGACCTCCTGCGCAAGGGCCAAGACGGCGCCGCCGAGCGCACCACGCACCTGCTGGCCACCGGCTTCCCCGCCTACACCACCTCCCCGGGCTGGCTCGGCTACGACGACGAGAAGCTCACCCGGCTCGCCGCCCAGGCGGTCGCCGACGGCTTCCGGCAGATCAAGCTCAAGGTCGGCGCGGACCTCGACGACGACGTACGGCGCTGCCGCGTCGCCCGCCGGGTCGTCGGCCCCGGTATCCGCATGGCGATCGACGCCAACCAGCGCTGGGACGTCGACGAGGCGATCCGCTGGACCAGAGCCCTCGCCGAGTTCGACCCGTACTGGATCGAGGAGCCCACCAGCCCCGACGACATCCTCGGGCACGCGGCGATCCGCAGCGCGGTGGCCCCGGTGAAGGTCGCCACCGGCGAGCACGTGCACAACCGGGTCGTCTTCAAGCAGCTGCTCCAGGCCGGAGCCGTCGACATCGTGCAGATCGACGCGGCCCGGGTCGCCGGCGTCAACGAGAACCTCGCGGTGCTGCTGCTCGCGGCGAAGTTCGGCGTGCCGGTCTGCCCGCACGCCGGCGGCGTCGGCCTGTGCGAACTCGTCCAGCACCTGTCGATGTTCGACTACGTCGCGCTCTCCGGCACCACCGAGGACCGGGTCATCGAGTACGTCGACCATCTGCACGACCACTTCCTCGACCCGGTCGTGATCCGCGAGGGCCACTACACGGCACCCGCCGCGCCCGGCTTCTCGGCCGCCATGCGACCCGAGTCGATCGCGCGGTACACCTTCCCCGACGGTGCCTTCTGGGCCGCCGACCTCGAGACGCAGAGCGACGAGAACACGAAGGGACAGGCGGTATGAGCGACTTCGAGGGCCTCAAGGCCCTGGTGACCGGCGGTGCCTCCGGCATCGGCAGGGCGACCGCGGAACTCCTGGCGGCGCGCGGCGCCCGGGTCGCCGTCCTCGACCTGGACCCCTCGTCGGTCGAGAAACCTCTGCTCGCCCACCGGGCCGACGTCACCGACGACGCCTCCGTCCGCGAGGCCGTCGCCGCCGCCGCGGCCGGCCTGGGCGGACTCGACGTCCTGGTCAACAACGCGGGCATCGGCGCCCAGGGCACCGTCGAGGACAACGACGACGAGGAGTGGCACCGCGTCCTGGACGTCAACGTCGTCGGCATGGTCCGGGTGGCCCGCGCCGCGCTGCCGTACCTGCGCGCGTCCGCGCACGCGGCGATCGTCAACACGTCCTCCGTCGCGGCCACCGCGGGCCTGCCGCAGCGGGTGCTGTACAGCGCGACCAAGGGCGCCGTGCACTCCCTCACCCTCGCGATGGCCGCCGACCACGTCCGCGAGGGCATCCGCGTCAACTGTGTGAACCCGGGCACGGCGGACACCCCGTGGATCGGCCGGCTGCTGTCCAAGGCCGCCGACCCGGCCGCCGAACGCGCCGCCCTGGAGGCCCGCCAGCCCACCGGACGCCTGGTGAGCGCGGACGAGGTCGCGGGCGCGATCGCCTACCTGGCGAGCCCGCTGTCCGGCGCCACCACCGGCACCTCGCTCGCCGTCGACGGCGGCATGCAGGGCCTGCGTCTGCGGCCGGCGGGCCGGTGAGCACGCTCGGCCGCAGCGGCGTCGAGGTCAGCGCCCTCGCCTTCGGCGCCGCCGTGATCGGCAACCTCTACACCGAGGTCGGCGAGGAGCAGGCGCACGAGGCCGTGGCCGCCGCCTGGCAGCGGGGCGTGCGCTACTTCGACACCGCCCCGCACTACGGCCTCGGCCTGTCCGAACGCCGACTCGGAGCGGCCCTGCGCGAGTACCCCCGCGACCGGTACACGGTCTCGACGAAGGTGGGCCGCCGTCTGGACCCCGTCCAGGACGGCGGTGACGACCTCGCCCACGGCTTCGCGGTACCCGCCACCCACCGCCGCGTCTGGGACTTCAGCGCCGACGGCGTACGACGCACCCTGGAGGCCAGTCTCGGACGGCTCGGCCTGGACCGCGTGGACGTCGTCTACCTCCACGACCCCGACGACCACGCCGAACAGGCCTTCCGCGAGGGCTACCCGGCTCTGGAGGAACTGCGCTCGGAAGGCGTGGTGGGCGCGATCGGCGCGGGCATGAACCAGACCGCGATGCTCACCCGTTTCGTCCGCGACACGGACGTCGACGTGGTGCTGTGCGCCGGCCGCTACACCCTGCTCGACCAGGAGGCGCTCACCGGACTCCTCCCGGCGGCCGAGGAGCGCGGCACCTCCGTCGTCATCGGCGGCGCCTTCAACTCCGGCCTGCTGGCGGACCCGAGGCCGGGAGCGACGTACGACTACGCCGAGGCGCCCGCCGAGTTGCTGGACCGCGCGCTGCGCCTCAAAGCCGTCGCCGACCGCCACGGCACCACCCTGCGCGCCGCGGCTCTGGCCTTCTGCGCGGCCCCCGAAGCGGTCGCCAGTGTCCTGGTCGGCGTCCGGTCCGCGGCCGAAGTGCGCGACTGCGCCGACCAGTTCGCGGCCCCGGTCCCCGCCGCGTTCTGGCGCGAGCTGCGCGACACCGGCCTCCTGCCGGCCGAGGCCCCCGTCCCCGCCGGGGAGCCGTCATGAGAGCGGCCCCGCGCACCCAGGTCCGCGCCGACCGGATCACCGCGCACGAGGCCGCCCGCCGAGAGGTCCCGGCCGGGCTCACCGACGCGATCGGCGCCACCGGCGCGGCGGACTGGACGATCTGGCGCCGCCGTACCGACCTCTTCGACCTCCTGCGCTCCGGCGAGGGCGCGGGCGCGGGCGAGGGCGCGGGCGAGGGCGCGGACGCCGGTCTGCCCGTGGTGGGGGAGCTGCCGTGACCGTGGACGCGCACCACCACGTGTGGGACCTGTCCGTACGGGACCAGGACTGGATCGCCGGTGACAGTCCCCTCCGGCGGGACTTCGCCGTGGCGGACCTCGCCGCCGAGGCCCGCGCCGCCGGAGTGGACCGTACGGTGCTCGTCCAGACGGTCACCGTCGCCGAGGAGACCCCGGAGTTCCTCGCCCTCGCCGCCCGGCACGACCTGATCGCGGGCGTCGTCGGCTGGATCGACCTCACCCGCCCGGACGTGGCCGAGGAACTGGCCAGGCTGCGGGAACTCCCCGGCGGGCGGTACCTCAAGGGCGTCCGGCACCAGGTCCAGGGCGAGCCGGATCCGCGCTGGCTGCTGCGGGCGGACGTACGGCGCGGGCTCACCGCCGTCGCCGAAGCGGGACTCGTCTACGACCTCGTGGTCCTGCCGCACCAGCTGCCCGCCTGCGTCGAGGCGGCCGAGGCGCTGCCCGGACTCCCCTTCGTCCTGGACCACATGGGCAAGCCGCCGATCGCCTCCGGCACCCTCGAACCCTGGGCGTCCGACCTGCGCGCCCTCGCCGCCCTCCCGCACACCGTCTGCAAGCTCTCCGGCATGGTCACCGAGGCGGACGCCGCCTCCTGGACCGTCGACGACCTGCGCCCGTACGCCGAGGCGGCGCTGCACGCCTTCGGACCGGACCGGCTGATGTTCGGCTCCGACTGGCCGGTGTGCACGCTCGCGGCGACGTACGGCGACGTACTGGACGCGGCACGCCGGCTGGTCCCCGCGAGCGCGCACACCCAGGTCTTCGAGACCACCGCCGTTCGCGTCTACGGCCTCTGAGCCACCCCCGACAGCCGGGTCGGCGGCAGATACTCGCGCACATACGTCCGCTCCCAGCACGCGCCCGTCTCCCGCAGCTCACGCCAGGTCGTGTACCGGTAGCGGAAGAGGCGGGCGCGGATGTGGCGGGGCGGGGCGCCGGCCGGGAACGGGGAACGGCGCAGCAGCCTCAGCGTGTCCCGGTCGTTCTCCAGCAGCCGTTCCACCAGGACGCCGAACCACGTCCCGGCGTACGCGGGCGACAGCGCGGCGAACCACATCATCCAGTCCAGCCGCAGGTGGTACGGCGCGAACTGGCGCGGCCAGCGCCGGGGATCACCGGGCTTGCCCTTGAACTCGTACTCCCGCCAGTCGGAGTCCTCGCGCGGCACCTCGTCGGCCGTGCCCTCGACCACCACCTCGTACCGGACCTGGCTGACGCTGCCGAACGCGCCGTAGGTGTTGACGAGATGGAGCGGGTCGAAGGAACGGTTCATGACCTGGCGCCGGGAGAGCATGTTGCGGACCGGGCGATAGCTCAGCGCCACGAGCAGCGCGGCGACCGCCAGGACCAGCACCTCGTACCACAGCGGGGCGCCGGGCACCGCCGGCGGATCGCCCGGGAACCGCACGGCCGACAGCGCCAGCACGATGGTGATCCAGTTCAGCCAGGAGAAGTTGCCCGACAGCACCAGCCACAGCTGGGTGACGATCATCAGCGAGGCCGCCGCCGTGGCGATCGGCTGCGGGGTGAACAGCAGCAGGGGGACGACGAGTTGGGTGACATGGTTGGCGGCCACCTCCACCCGGTGCAGCGGCCGGGGCAGATGGTGGAAGAACCAGCTCAGCGGGCCCGGCATCGGCTGTGTCTCGTGGTGGAAGTCCAGGCACGTCAGCTTCCGCCAGCACGCGTCGCCGCGCATCTTGATCAGACCCGCGCCGAACTCGACGCGGAACAGGATCCACCGCAGCAGGAACAGCACCAGGACGGGCGGGGCCACCTCGTCGTTGCCGAGGAACACGGCGAGGAATCCGACCTCCAGGAGCAGGGACTCCCAGCCGAAGCCGTACCAGGTCTGGCCGACGTTCACGATCGACACGTACAGCGCCCACGGCACCGCCCACATCACCATCGCGGCCCACAGCGGCAGCCGGGAGTCGAGTCCCGCCAGCAGCGCCGCCGACACCGCGCAGCCCGTCCAGGCGCAGACCGCGAAGAAGCGGTCCGAGTAGCGCAGCTGGAACAGGCTCGGCGCCCGCTTGAAAGGCACCCGTTCGACGTACTCGGGCACGGGCAGCATGCCGCGCTCGCCGATCAGCGGGCGGAACTGCAGGGCCGCCGTCAGGAACGCCACGAGGTACACGCCGGCCAGAGCCCGCTGGAAGACCAGCCGGCTCATCCAGTACTCGGGTGCGGTGAACCAGTCCACGGCCGTGCGCTCCTGTCTGCGTCTCGCTGCGGGCACTCCCGGCCCGCTCCGGAGACTCCCGGTTCTGACTCCGGAGACTCCGCGCCGGATCCCCGCCGGACCCCGCGTGACTCTCCGTGTACCTTCCTTCCGCTTGCGTAACCCAAGTGAGTGAAGCAGACAATAGTGGCGACATGCCCGACATGGGCGGGACGGACGGGAGAACGTGGTGCGCACACCCACCGCAACCCTCGGCACGGCCTGCGCGCTCTCGGCGGCGCTCCTCGTCGCCGGCTGCGGCGGCGCCGGGGACGACGCCGACGCCACCGGGGCGAGCGGGGAACTCTTCCTCCAGCCCGCCGCGGCCCAGGGGCCTGACCCCTTCACGGACTCGACGGCGGCCTCCGCGCTCGCACCGCCGCCGGTCACCCGAACGCCGCGGCCGGCCCCGTCGGAAGCGGCCGGGGGACGGTCCGTCTCCGGCTCGACGCCCGGCCTCTACGCCGGCATCCGGCGGGCCGGCAGCTGCGACGTGCTCCGGCAGGCCGAGCACCTGACCCGGGACCGGGTCAGGGCCCGCGCCTTCGCGCAGGTCGTGGGCGTCTCCCCGGCCTCGGTCCCGGACTACCTGCGCGCGCTGGCCCCGGTCGTCCTGCGCGCCGACACCCGGGTCACCGACCACGGCTACCGCGACGGGCGGGTCACCGGCCGTCAGTCCGTCCTCCAGGCGGGCACCGCCGTCCTCGTCGACAACCGGGGCGTGCCGCGCGTCCGCTGTGCCTGCGGCAACCCGCTGACCCCGCCGGCGGCCTTGCGCGGCAGCCCGGGCACCCACGGCCGCCCCTGGGCCGGCTACCGGCCCGCGCAGGTCGTCGCGGTGGCTCCGGCCATCCGGGCCGTCGCCACCGTCACGATCATCGACATCGTCAGCCGCGCCTGGATCGAGCGGCGCGTCAGCCACGACGTCCGCCACGACCGCGTCGTGCCGACGCCGGACCCGCTGCCCCCGGCGTCCACCCCGCCGTCCCCCGACGGGCGTTCCTCCAGCGCCTCGCCGAACGGCGGCGGCGCGTCCCCGAGGACGGACGGCTTCCCCCCGGCGGCGAGCGACTGCCCGACCCCCACCCCCACCCCCACCCCGACCCCGATTCCGTCCTCGTCCTCGGCGCCGACCGCCACGGTCACCCGGGAGGCCACCGACGACGTACCGACGGACGACGACATGGCGGACGCCACCACAGGCGCCACCACGGGCGCCACCACGGGCGCCACCACGGGCGAGCCCACCGGTTGCCCCACGGCCACCGTCACCGCCATGTCCCCGTCGGACCCCGGCGGCCCTCTCACGCCGTCGGACGAGCCGGACGACACGCCCCGCCTCGGCACCACGGTCCCCGGCGAGCCCACCGCCGAGGAAGCCCCGCTGGACGACCCCTCCGTGGACGCGCCCGACACCTCCCCGGGCTCCTCCGACGAGGCCGGCCCCGACGCCGTGCCGGAAGCCCCCGACCCGCCCGACGGCGGCGGACTGATCCCCGACGACCAAGCCGGCACGGACAGTGTCCCCGGCAGCCCCACCGGCGTCTGAACCGGCCGACGGCGCAGGCGCCCCCGGCCCACCCGCTCACCCCCCGATCCGTCCTCCCGGTCGAAGAATCGGGTGAATCCTGGCAAGGTGGCCCCATGGCTGATCGGGGAGCGAGCGCCCTGTCACTCCCGGACGACTGGCCCGCCCACCCGGACCCGATCCTGGCGCTCAACCGCATGGGCAGCTTCGACTGGGACCTGGACAGCGGCCTGTTCCACATGGACGCCCAGGCCCACGAGGTCTTCGACCTGCGCCCCGACGAGTACGACGGCCACCCCGGGTCGCTGGCGAGCCGGGTGCCGGGCGCGGAGGCGCACCGCCTCGACGCCCTGGTCGCGCAGGCCATCAAGGACGGCAGCGAGAACTACGGCACCTACTTCCGGCTCCGCTGCCGCGACGGCTCGCTGCGCTGGACCCACACCCAGGGCTACATCCGGCGCGACGAGACGGGTCGTCCGCGCCGGATCGTCGGCATCGTCCGCGACGCCACCCAGGAGCTCAGCGAGATCGAGTCCCGCCGCGATCAGGCCGCCCAGGACGAGGCGCGGCGCCGCCAGACCAACGTCGTCCAGCTGACCACGGCCGCCCTCGCCCACGCCCGCACCGTCGACGACGTGATCGACGTCCTCAAGGACACCCACGGCCTCACCCACCTCGGCGCCACCAGCCTGGTCTTCGGACTGGTCGAGGCCGGCCGCATCCGGCTGGTCGCCGAGGGCCCCGAGGGCAGCTTCGTCCCCGGCACCGACGTCACCCGGATCGACGAGCCCTACCCGATGAGCGAGGTCGTCCGCACGCTCAGCCCCCGCTTCATCGAGTCACCGGAGGAGTTCGCCGAGCGGTACCCCATCCTGTGGCCGCACCTCACCGGCCTGGACATCACCGCGGCCGCCTATCTGCCGCTCATCGCCGAGGCCCGCCCGATCGGCGCCATGGGCCTGCTCTACAGCGACCGGCGCGGCTTCTCGCCCGAGGACCGCAACGTCCTCGTCGCCCTCGGCAGCAGCATCGCCCAGAGCCTGCAGCGGGCCATGCTCTTCGAGCAGGAGAAGGACCTCGCGACCGGCCTCCAGCAGGCCATGCTGCCGCGCTCCATCCCCAGCGTCCCCGGCGCCGACGTCGCCGTCCGCTACCGGGCCGCGACCGCCGGAGGTTCCCCCGGCCGGGACATCGGCGGGGACTGGTACGACCTGATCCCGCTGCCGGGCGGCCGCGTCGGTGCCGTCATCGGCGACGTCCAGGGCCACGACACCCACGCCGCCGCCGTCATGGGCCAGCTGCGGATCGTGCTGAGGGCCTACGCCGCCGAGGGGCACACCCCGGGCACCGTGATGGCCCGCGCCTCGGTCTTCCTCCACGAACTCGACACCGAGCGCTTCGCGACCTGCCTGTACGCCGAGGCCGACCTGTCGACCGGCGTGGTCCAGGTGGTCCGGGCCGGACACATCGACCCGCTGATCCGGCACCCCGACGGCAGCTGCCGCCGCGTGTCCGTCCCGGGCGGCCTGCCGCTCGGCCTGTCCGCCGAGTTCGGGCGCCTCGACTACCCGGTCGCCACCCTCGAACTCGACCCCGGGCACACCCTGCTGCTCTGCACCGACGGGCTGGTCGAGCAGCCCGGCGCCGACCTCGACGACGGCATGCGCACCCTGACCGCGCTCATCGCCACCGGCCCGGACGACGTCCGCGACCTCGCCGACCGGCTCATCGACGTCGCGGAGGAACGCGGCGGCGACGACGACGTGGCCCTGCTCCTGCTGCGCCGCCACGGTCTGGACACCCCGCGGTCCGGGGGCCGCCTCCAGCAGCACGTGGCCCCCGGCGACCCCGAGGCCCTGGCCGCGGCCCGGCACATGATCCGCGCCGCCGTCGCCGCCTGGGGCGCCCGCGACCGCTGCGACGAGATCGAACTCGTCGCCGACGAACTGATCACCAACGCCCTGATGCACACCGAGGGTTCGGCGATCGCCACCCTCAGGGTCCTCACCGGCACGGAGCGCCGCCTGCGCGTCGAGGTCGAGGATCCCTCCAGCGCCCTGCCGCGCCGCCGCGAGGCGGGCGAGTCGGGCGTCTCCGGACGGGGCCTGCTCCTCGTCGACCTGCTCACCGACGCGTGGGGCGTGGAGGCGCGGGGCGGCGGCAAGTGCGTGTGGTGCGAGTTCCTGGTGACGGAGCCGAGCTGAGCACTCCGGTGTCCGGTGGCACTCTGGACCTATGCCGGAACTCCCCGAGGTCGAAGCGCTCAAGGACTTCCTCACCGAGCATCTGGTCGGCCACCGGCTCGTCCGGGTGCTGCCCGTCGCGATCAGCGTCCTGAAGACGTACGACCCTCCGCTCACCGCCGTCGAGGGCCGCCAGGTCACCGCCGTGCACCGGTACGGCAAGTTCCTCGCCCTCGCCACCGAGGGCGGCCCGCACTTCGTCACCCATCTGGCCCGCGCGGGCTGGCTGCACTGGAAGGACACGCTTCCGGACGGCCCGCCCCGCCCCGGCAAGGGTCCCCTCGCCCTGCGGGCCGCCCTGGAGACCGGCGCCGGCTTCGACCTGACCGAGGCGGGCACCCAGAAACGCCTCGCGGTGTACGTCGTCGGGGACCCGCGGGAGGTCCCGGGCATCGCCCGCCTCGGCCCGGACCCGCTCGCCGCCGACTTCGACGAGGCCCGTCTCGCCGCCCTGCTGACGGGTGAACGCCGCCAGCTCAAGGGCGCGCTGCGCGACCAGAGCCTGATCGCCGGGGTCGGCAACGCCTACAGCGACGAGATCCTGCACGCGGCGAAGATGTCCCCTTTCAAGCCGACCTCGTCGCTCACACCCGAGGAGACCGGCCGTCTGTACGAGGCCCTGCGCACCACTCTCACGGAGGCGGTGGAACGTTCCCGGGGTGTGGCGGCCGGCCGCCTGAAGGCCGAGAAGAAGAGCGGCCTGCGCGTCCACGGCCGCGCCGGCGAGCCCTGCCCCGTGTGCGGCGACACCATCCACGAGGTCTCCTTCAGCGACCGTTCGCTCCAGTACTGCCCGACCTGCCAGACAGGCGGCAGACCGCTGGCGGACCGCAGGCTGTCGAGGCTGCTGAAGTAGGCGCGGACACGCGCGCCAGGGGCGGCCGAGCAGGTACGGCTCCCGTCTACCGGGTCTCCAGCGTCACCAGGTGCTCCCCGGTGCTCGTGCGCAGTTCGAAGTGGTCGATCTCGTCGGGGTGCATGGCCGCGCCGCCGCGCATGATGTTCGGGCGGGCGTCGTGCCGCAGGACGCTCCAGCTGGTCACCGTCTGTTCCGAGCCGTCGAGGCCGACGGCGATCAGGCGGCAGGTGCGGGGACCGGCACCGTCCTTGACCTGGAGTTCCACGTCGCTGCCCCAGACCTTGTCCTCGGTGGTGACCTGGGCCCACACACCCGACCGCTCGTCGGTCGCGGTCACCCGTACCCCGCCGGCCTCGGCACCCCCGGCCTCGTCGCCGCTCGCCATCAGCGCGATGCCGGGTCCGGCCACCGCGAACACCACCGCCGCGGCCACCGCGTACAGCAGGCGCCGGCGCCCGGCCCGGTGGCGTGCCGCGACCGCGCCGAGCAGCCGGTCCAGCAGTCGGGGGCCCGGCTGGGCCATGGGATGCACGACACGGGGGGTCGCCCGGCGGTACAGCATCATCTGCCGGGTGACAGGTCCGAACTCGGTCACCTGTGCCGCACAGCGGGGGCACTCCATGAGGTGGTCCTCGAAGCGGAAGGCCTCCGCCTCGTCCAGCACGCCGAGCGCGTACGCGCCGACATCGCGATGCCTCTCCAGGGACCTCATGCCGAATCCTCGTGCCGTTGGGTGCGGGTGGGGTTACTCCGTGCTCCCACCGGTACGCACCGGCCAGCCGAATCACTCAAGGGCCACACCGAATCGTAACCAAGGGATTCGGAGCGGCCGGACCCGGGGATTGGTCCGAGTCGAGACGAATCTAGAAAAGATGGATGGCGAGGTGTCCCAGGGGCAATCCGAGCTGCCAGGCCGGCGTCCACACCTTGGGCCCCTCGTCCTCACCGGCCGCCGCACCGCCTCCCGGCACCGCGTTCAGATCGGGCGCGAGCAGCTCGGTCTCCTCCAGCCAGCGCCAGGCCGCCCGCGCGAGTTCCAGGTCCGGAGCCGGGCCGCGGGAGGCGGCCGTCGCGGCGGCGAGCGCGGCCATCCGCTCGCACACCCAGTCCTGCCAGGGCTGGTCGTACGCCGTCAGCGACAGCCAGTTCTCCAGCTGGGAGACGACCTCGATGCCGGACAACTCGCCGTCGGTGTCGGACAGATAGATGGTCAGCGCCAGTGCGTCCCGTCCGGCGCGGAACTCGAAGGACGTCGGCGGCATCAGATCGCCGGACTTCAGCAGTTCGTCGGCGATGTACTCGGCGTACAACCAGGCCATGGGGACCGTCAGTTCGCCCCCGCCGGCGCCGTCCGCGCTCTCGTGACCTCTGTGCGGCATCCCTTCCTGCCTTCCTCCGGTTGCGTGCGCGTAGCCCGTCGCCGGGTCCTCGGTGCGGAACACGGATGAGGACAGCCGATTACCCGACCGGGGTCCAAGGCAAGGCGCTTTACGGAGGTTTGACCAAGTCATTGGTTTCACCGCAGGTCGGCCGCATATCCCGGAAGCACCCGGCGCAGGGCGCGCAGCGCGTAGTACGCGCGGGACTTCACGGTACCGGGCGGAATGCCGAGGGCTTCCGCGGCCTCCGCCACACTCGCCCCTTGGAAATACACCAGCACCAGTACGTCACGGTGTTCCCGAGTGAGTGTCTTCACAGCCTCCCGCACATCGAGGGTGGCCGCCGCCCGCTCGGCATGATCGGCGCACACCCGCGAGTTCTCCAGGATCGCGTCGCCGACCTCCGCCGGGCGTGCCTGCCGGGCCCGCCGCGCGTCGATGGCGAGCCGCCTGCCCACGGTCAGCAGCCATGGCCGTACGGAGTCGAAGTCGTCGGCGCGCAGGGCCTCAGGGTGCTGCCAGGCGCGTACGAGTGTTTCCTGGACGAGGTCCTCGGCGCGCTGTCGATCGCCGTCACAGAGCCGGAGCAGCAGCGCGAAGAGGGGCCGGCCGTGCTCCCGCTGCAGTGCGGCGAGCTCGTGCTCGGCGGTCGTCCCGTTCGTGAGAGTGATCCCGGCCGTCATGGCCGTATGGCACAACAGAGGACGGTTTCTGGACAGGGCGGGCGCACAGCTCTGCGGCGGACGGTCGATCGCGTCGGCGAACGGTTCGACGAACGGTCCCGCCGCGCCGTCCGCGCGCTCCGGACGGGCTAAAGAGGGCGGCGGGATTGTTTGCGGGCGCCTTCAGCTTCGTACCTATTTGTAGGTCAATATGACCACAATGGGGTGAGCTGATGATCGCACGCAGAAGCCAGGTCGCCCTGGCTCTCACGGCCCTGCTCGCCGCGGGCGCCGCCTGCCAGGCCCAGGACCACGAACGGCCCGCCGGGCCCGGACACCCGGCCCCGTCCGCCGCCGCCCGCGGTTTCACGCTCGTCGCCTCCGGTGACGTCCTGCCGCACAGCTCGATCATCGACCGGGCCCGCTTCGACGCGGGCGGCACCGGCTACGACTTCCGCCCGATGCTCGCCGGTGTCGAACCGGTCGTCTCCCGCGCCGACCTGGCGCTGTGTCACATGGAGACCGTGTACGGCGCGAACGGCGACTACACCGGCTACCCCACCTTCAAGTCCCCGCCCGAGGTCGCCCAGGGCCTCGCCGCGACCGGCTACGACGGCTGCTCCACCGCCTCCAACCACAGCCTCGACGACGGCGCCGACGGCATCCGCCGCACCCTGGACGCCCTCGACCGGGCGGGCGTACGGCACGCAGGCTCCGCCCGCACCGAGGCCGAGGCGGGCACGGCCACCGTGCTGCGCGCGGGTCCCGCGCAGGTCGCCCACCTCGCCTACACGTACGACACGAACGGGTTCCCGCTCCCGCAGGGGCAGCCCTGGGCCGTCGACCTGATCGACGAGGCCAGGATCGTCGCCGACGCCCGGGCGGCCCGCGAGGCCGGCGCCGATGTCGTCGTCGTCTCCCTGCACTGGGGCACCGAGTGGCAGGACGCCCCCGACGAGCGGCAGCTGAGCCTGGCGGGGAGCCTCACCGCCGCCCGCACCGGCGGGCGTCCCGACATCGACCTGATCCTGGGCACCCACGCCCATGTCCCGCAGGCGTACGAGAAGGTGAACGGCACCTGGGTGGTGTACGGGATGGGCGACCAGATCGCCGGCGGGATGGTCAACCACCAGGGGGTCCGGGATCCGCGCGGCAACCAGTCCACGCTCGGCCGCTTCACCTTCGCGCCGCCCGCGCGGGCGGGGGAGCGCTGGCGGGTGACGCGGGCCGAGTTCGTCCCGCAGTGGTTCGACATCGACGCGGGGCGCGTGGTGAACCTCAACCAGGCGCTCGCCTCGGGCGCCGACGTGCGCGCCGTGCGCGACCGGATCCGGCAGGTGGTGCTGAGCCGGGGCGCGGCCGAGGACGGGCTGACCATGGGGCGCTGACCGCTCCGCCGGTCTCCCCGTCGCCGCAGCGACCCGCGACCCCGTAGCCCGCCGGCCCGTGGGGGCGGGCTACGGCACCACCGTCACCGGCCACCGCCCCGCCTTCACCAGCCGCACCGCGACCGAGCCGACGATCCGGTGGCCGGCCGACTCCGAGGCGCCCACGACCACCGCGTCCGCCTTCAGTTCGTCCGCCGCCCGCACCAGGCCGCTGAAGGGATCGCCGCGGAAGGTGTGGAACTCCCAGCGCACGTCGAATATCCCCTTGGTCCGCTCGGTCGCGTCCCGGATCTGTGCCACCAGGTCCTCGGCGATCTCGTCGGTCGTCTCGGCGACGGGCGCCCCGAGCGCCGCGCCCGCCCCGAGCACCGGCTGCACGTACACGACGGCGAGCAGCGCGTGCTGGCGCCGGGCCAGACCGCCGGCATAGGCCGCCGCGCGGAGCGAGGAGTCGGAGCCGTCCACGCCGGCCACGATGACCTTGGGCCCGTCCGTGCCCCGCTCGAACTGATGCGATCGCTGTTCCGTCACGGCTGTGAGGCTATCGGAATCCGCAGGTCCCGCCGCCGGCCGCGGGTGCGGCGCCGGGTGCGGACCTGCTGGACAGGTCCGCACCCGGTCCGCCGGGCCCGGCCTCGTCCCCTCCGTCGAGGCCGAGAGCCGAGAGCGACGGCAGGCCTTGGGCGGCGGCCGGCCGGTGCCCGCCCTTCGGGTGCCCCTTTCCCCGGAGTTCGCGCAACCACGGCGAAGGACGGCAGGAAATCGGCAGTACCGGACGGAACATCGGACGGATCACCGGGCGGAATGCCGGACGGAATGCCGGACGGAACACCGGGCCGGTCACCGGCACTTGGCGTGGGAACACCGCGGTGCGCCGCTTGTCCTCCCGTGGTGCGCCGCCGCCGACGGCGAGCCGTAGGCCGCCCGGGTGGAATCGTGCCGCCGCCCCGGTGCCGTTGTGGTGCGTCGGGTCCGCCGTGGGCGACTGATGAGTCATGACGAAGGATCAGTTGCTCACCCGGCTGTCGTCGACGGCGACGGCGGTGTTCACGCGGCGTCGGGCCCTGCTCGCCGGCGCCGCCGCCGTCGGGGCGGCCGGCACCGCCGGTCTGCTCGTGTCCGGTTCGGGCGGGGAGGCGGCCCGGCCCGCCGCCCCGGTCGCCGGCCCGCAGGCCCGCCGCGCACTCAAACCCTCCGCCTACCGGCTCCAGCCCCTGACCGGATACGGCCCGCCCCGGACCGTGCCCGGCCGGACCCTCGTCCGGCGCGAACCGTTCCTGCGGGTGTCCGGACGAGGCCGCACCATGGTGCTGACCTTCGACGACGGGCCCGACCCCCGCTACACCCCGGACATCCTGGACACCCTCGCCGAGTACGACGTCCGCGCGATGTTCTTCGTGTGCGGCGAGATGGCCGCGGACCACCGGGACCTGCTGGCCCGCATGGCGGACGAGGGGCACGTCGTCGGCAACCACACCTGGTCCCACCCGCTGCTGACCCGGCTCGGCCGCGCCCAGATCCGCTCCCAGATGGAACGCACCTGCGACGTCATCGAGGAGGCGTACGGCGAGCGCCCGGCGTGGTTCCGCGCGCCCTACGGAGCCTGGAACCGGGCCGCCTTCCAGCTCGGCGCCGAACTCGGCATGGAACCGCTGGCCTGGACGGTCGACACCCTCGACTGGACCACCCCCGGCACCGGCACCATCGTCGGCCGGGTGGAGGACGGCGCCGCTCCCGGTGTCGTGGTGCTCTCGCACGACGCCGGCGGTGACCGCACCCAGAGTGTCCGGGCGCTGCGCGACTATCTGCCGCATCTGCTGGATTCCGGCTACCACGTCACCGTCCCGCGACGGCAGGACACATAACCGGACCACGGGGCCCGCCCGGTCGGGGAACGCTCAGCGGACCTCGACCAGGCGGGCGAAGGCGACGACGTTCCCGTCGTAACCGTTCTGCTCGGAGAAACCGCCCCCGCAGGTGATGACCCGTAGTTCGGGGGAGCCCTTGGAACCGTAGACACGGTCGCCGGGGAAGTTGTTCTTCTCGAAGACCTCGATGCCGTAGATCTCGAAAACGGCCGTCTTTCCGTCCTGCCGCGCGATCTCGACGCGATTTCCCTGCTTCAGGGCTCCCAGCCCGTAGAACACGGCGGGGCCTTGTTTGTTGTCCACGTGCCCGACGACGACGGCGGTGCCCTTCTCGCCGGGGGTGACCGCGCCGGTGAACCAGCCGGCCAGGTTCGGATCCTCCGGCGGCGGTGCGCCGACCCAGCCGTCCGCGTCCAGACCGACCGCCATGACCGGCGCGTCGACCTGGATGGACGGGATCCTGACCCGGTCGGGCACGGAGTACGGCAGGGGACCGGGGGTTGCGCTGAACGTGCCGGCTGTGGCGCGGCTCTCGGCGGCGGCCGCCGACGCGGGCTGCGGCGGTCCGACATCGAATTCCCCCGACCCGTTCCGAATGAGCGCGAGGCCGGTCAGCAGAACAAGCGCTATTACGCCCCAAGGAGCGCGCTTCTTCGGCCGCTCCTCCTCTTCGGCCAGGCCGGCCAGTTCGGACGCAGACATTCGACTTCCCCTCTCGACGCGGCCGTCGCCACGTCATTCGCGCATACGAGAACGCTAAGTCCCGCGTGCGGAACCGGCGACGGGGCGAACGCGAACGGGTGGCCCGTACTCCTTGTGGTGCGCCATCCGAGTTGCCGTCGCGAGGAATTTTCTGACGGTCCGTGACCTGCGGTGATATCCGATTGTGTGCGTGCCGTTCGGCGTGTCCTCTCACCAGGACGGACCATCGCCGACATGCGGCCCCGCGCAGGGCATCTGAGGGTTTTTGCGGGAGGCGCTTTCTCGCCGATCCACCGGGGACGGTTCCCGGGGCGTCTTCCGCGGAGGATCACATGCGTAACTCTCGTGCCCTGGCGGTCACCGGCGCCGCCGCGGTCGCCGTCGTCGGGCTCGCCGCTCCGGCCGCCGTCGCGTGGAACAGCCCGAGCAACATCGTCGCCCTGCCCAGTGTCATCGCCCGCGGCGGCCAGCTGACCGTCACCGTCGACGGCTGCCCCAAGGGCGGCACCATGACGTCGAACGCGTTCCCGTCGACCTCGTTGTCGCCCATCAGCGGAGCCAACGAGACGTCGAGGGGCACCGCCACCATCAACGCCAACGCCAGCCCCGGCTCGTACAGCATCACCGTCAAGTGCGAGAGGACGGGCACGCTCACCAACCCGGCCGCGTTCACCGTCATCGGCGGTGTCCGCGGTGGTCTCGGCGGCAGCAGCTCCACCGGGGCGACCCCCACCGACATGGCCATCGGTGGCGGGCTGGTGGCCGCGGCCGTCGTCGGCGGCGGGCTGTTCTGGATGCGCCGCCGTTCCGAGAAGCGGATCTGACCTTCCGCTGGCCTCTCGCGGACGCCGACCGCACGTGCACAGGCCTTCGCCCCGGTCCCTCCAGGGATCCGGGGCGAAGGCCTCACGTGGCGCGCGGTGCCGGTCGGGCGCCGTTCCTCTCGGCTCAGGCGCCGTCCTCCTCGGTGCGGCGGCGGGAGAGGTGGTACGCCGTTCCGACCGAGCCCGCGATGAGCGCGATGCCGAGGCCGATCTCCTGGAGGTCGAAGCCGGCGAAGCTGCCGCCCTCACCGGCGTGGACGCCGCGGGACGGGTGCACCGGCACCGGCACCGGCACCGGCGTGGGCTCGACCGGGCGGCCCCCGGCGATGGTGAGGTCGGCGTTCTGCCAGAAGGTCCCGCAGCGGAACGTCACCTCGTACAGGGCGCCCGGCTTCGCGTCCCAGTCGACCATGGCCGTGGCCGTCGTCTGGCCCTTGCGGATGGTCACGTCGTCGAAGACGCCCGAGGAGACGAACACGTCCTGGCCGCAGCCGGTGGCGCGCAGGGTCACCTGCCCGCCCGCCGCGATGGTCTGCGGCAGGACGCTGACCCGGAAGCCGGTGCTCTCGGCCCTCGCGTGCGCGGCGGGGGCGGTGAGGGCCAGGGCGCAGGCGCCCAGCAGTGCGGCCGAAGCGACGCGTATCGCGCGCATGGTGGTTCCTCCGGTCCCCGAGGAGCAGCTGCGGACCTTTTTCCGCTTGCGCCAGAAATGCACCTCGATGACCGAAACGCTAGGAACATGTGTGCGTCCGCGCGATCCCACTCGGGCGAATGGGGCACGCGTGTGCGCCGGTCGGGGGACCTGACCGGCGTGGCGGGTGTCCCCGGCGGTCCCCCGGGAGAGGGCCGGTCGCGGCGGCCGGGCCGGCCGCCGGGGGACGGGCGTCACCCCTTGACGTGCGGGAACAGGCTCAGGAACGGGTCCGCCGACGCCGTGATGCCCCGGCTGTAGGGCGCGTCGAAGTCCCAGATCAGGAACAGTAGGAACGCGATCAGCGCGGAGAACAGCCCGGCGAGCACCAACTCCCGCACCGTGCGCCGGATCTGCAGCGCGAAGACCATCCCGATGGTGACCACGCCCCCGCCCAGCAGGCCGAACCACACCACCCCCGGCATCGTGGGCGAGGCGGAGTCCGCCCGGGCGTTGCGCGCCTGGTCCGCGGTGGCGATCTGGTCCAGGACCGGCTGGTAGGCCTGGGCCTCGAAGTCGGTCCTCGGCTCGTAGTCGGTGACGTCCACACGGATCCGGCCGAGGAGCGCGGTGCCCCGGTCCGTGACCTGGCCGTCGTCCGCCATGGCCTTCCATTCGGTGGTGACGACGTGTCCGACATAGGCGTTGACATCGGCCCGAATACGGTCGCGGACGTCGGGCGGATAGACCCGGACCCGCTCCGAGATCTCGTGCAGCGCCTGCGCCTCCGCCTGCACGTGGTCCTGGGCGCTGCTGCGCGCCTCCCAGACCCCGGCGATGGCCAGGCCCAGGACGATCGCGTACACCACGCCGATCCACATCGTCATGTACTCGATGACGTCCGGTGTCTCGCTGGGGTCCTCGTCGTCGGGTGCCCGGCGGTGCCGTACGAGGGTGATGACGACCACCACGGCACAGGCTGACAGCATCGCGAGGGTGAGAACAAGCCATTCCGGCAAGGGGAGCCTCCAGGATCGGTGCTAGCGCGGCCGCAGCGCGGCCACGGCGACCACCGCGGGCATGGTGATGAGCAGGACGTAGGTGACCGGCGACGTGGTGCCGCGGGTCTGCCGTTCGGGCGGTTGCGCCTGGTACCGCGGATACGCCACCGGGGCGACGGAGGGGGGCGGGGCGGGCTTCGCCGGCGGTGCCGGCGCGGGGGGCGGGGTCGGCCGCGGACGAGGTGGCGGCGGCTGTGGTGCCGACGGCTGTGGTGCCGGCGGTGGTGACGCGGGCGGCGGCTTCGGCGGCGGGGGCGTCGGCGTCGGCTTCGGCGGCGGGGGCGTCGGCGTCGGCTTCGGCGGCGGGGGCTCCGGAGCGGGGGTGGGCTTCGGCGGGGTCGGGGTCGGCGTAGGTGTCGGCGGGGGTGGAGGCGTGGGCGTGGGCGTGGGGGTCGGGCAGGGCGGGGGCGGGGGCGACGGCGGCGGGCAGGTCGGCCAGGTGAGGCTGCCGGCGACCGCCACCGCCCGCGTGCCGTCCGGCCCGGTCGAGGCGTAGGCGCAGGCGTCGGCCTGGGCCGCGCCGGCCGGCGCGCCCACGAGCATCCACGTCAGCGTCAACAGGGCAAACGCCCGTATGGCCGGGGCGGATCGGGTCGGTTCGGGTCGATGCACGACGGCGATCATGAGGCCTGGAGAGCCGCCACACGCCCGGGTACGGCCGGATTGCCCCGAAAGGGGGAACACCCGTGACACAGGTTTCGGAAAGAAATCTGCGAAAGGGTTGAACACAACCCCTGCCCCCCTGCGTATCCATGGTCGTGCGGCGGCCCAGAAGGGCGCTGCAACACCCGAGGGAAGTATGGGGAGTTGACGATGAAGACCTCCTGGCGGAGCGCCTCACTCGTGGCGAGCGCCGCGGCGGTACTGGCGCTGACGACGGCGTGCGGCCAGGAAAGCGCCCCGTCCACCGGTAGTCAGAACGTGGGCGCGACGGCCGCGGCGGGCGACTACGGTTCCGTGGGCGCGGGCGTCGGCAACGGCTCCGGCGGCGCCTCCCCGCAGGCGGGGCAGAGCAGCGCCGCGACCCAGACGTCCATCGCCGGTGAGCTGTCCGTGTCCACGAACGCGGAACTCGGCAACGTCCTGACCGACAGCGCCGGTCTCACCCTCTACCGCTTCGACCAGGACACCGCCGAGCCGCCGAAGACGAACTGCGAGGGCGACTGCGCCACCACCTGGCCGCCCGTCCCCGCGGACGACGCCACGGCCGGCGCCGGCATCGACAAGGCGCTGCTCGGCGAGGTCACCCGCCCGGACGGCGCCAAGCAGCTGACCATCGGCGGCTGGCCGGCCTACCGCTACGCGAAGGACACCAAGGCCGGGGACATCGCCGGCCAGGGTGTGGGCGGCAAGTGGTACGCGCTCGCCCCCGACGGGAAGAAGGCCAAGCTGGCCGACCTGCCCGGACTGTCCACCCGCAAGGACGCCGAGCTCGGCGAGATCGTCGTCGACAAGAACGGCATGACGGTCTACCGCTTCATGAAGGACACGCAGTGGCCGATGTCGACCGCCTGCACCGGCGAGTGCCTGGAGAAGTGGCCCGTCGTCGCGCCGGTCGAGGCTGAGGACACCAAGGGGATCGACCTCCAGGGCTCCACCGCCAACCGGGGCTACGTGGTGTTCGACCGCCCCGACGGGATCAAGCAGCAGTCCATCGACTGCGTACCGATCTACACGTTCGCGGGCGACAAGAAGGCCGGTGACACCAACGGACAGGGTGTCGGCGGCACATGGTACGCCGTGGCCCCCGACGGAAAGCCGGTCGGAGCGCCCGGCAAGGAATAGGACGGCGTTTCCCGGCACACCCCTCCGACCCCTCCGCCCCCTCCGCGTCGCGCGGAGGGGGCGCAGGGGTGTGCCGTCATTCACCGCAACTCCCCGCGATTCGGCAGGCATTCCGGAACGCTCCGGAATGACGCGGGTACGCTTCGTAGCGGCGGGCGCGATGGCTTTCCGCAACCGGGTCGCAGGGGCTTCACGGGCGGTGCGGCGGGGCATCACTTCGGCACGTGCCTCAGGCAGTGACCGGGAACGGACGGTCAATTTCCGTTTCTGCTCGCTCCTTTGGCGGGCGATCAGTAGCCTCAGCTCGAACACCGGATCGCCTACGCCTGGAGAGATAGATGGAGCGTCCCGCCTGGGCCCCACGGAGCATCGACATCTCGGTGCCGAGCGTTTCGCGCATCTACGACTACTACCTGGGCGGTTCGCACAATTTCGAGGTCGACCGGGAAGCGGCCCGCAGGGCCATGGAGTTCATGCCGGGACTCCCCAAGATCATGCAGGCGAACCGGGCCTTCATACGCCGCGCGGTGCGCTTCGCCGTCGACGAGGGCATCACCCAGTTCCTCGACATCGGCTCCGGCATCCCGGCCTTCGGCAACGTCCACGAAGTGGCCCAGGCGGCCCGCCCCGGCGCCCGGGTGATGTACGTGGACCACGACCCGGTGGCGGTCGCGCACAGCCAGGCGGTGCTCGCGGGCAACACCGACACCGGCGTCGTCGCGGCCGACCTCCGCAAGCCCCGGGAGATCCTCGCGAGCCCCGAGGTGCGGGGCCTGATCGACCTGAACCGGCCGGTGGCCCTGCTTCTCGTTGCCATACTGCACTTCGTGGAAGACGCGGACGACCCGTACGGAGCGGTGGCCGAGTTGCGGGACGCGCTCGCGCCCGGCAGCCTGCTGCTCCTCACGCATGCCTCGTACGAGGGAATCCCGCTGCCACCGGAGCGGGCCGAGGGGGCGGTGGACGTATACAAGGACATTCGCAACCCGCTGATCATGCGCTCGCGCGAGGAGATCGCGCGGTTCTTCGAGGGGTACGACATGGTGGAACCCGGACTGGTGCCGATGCCGCACTGGCGGCCGGACACCGCACCGCAGGACGAGGATCCGTTCGCCTTCTCCGGTTTCGCCGGCGTGGGGCGTACGGCGTGAGCGCGGAACCGGACGGGCCGGAGGACAGACTGCGGCGGTTCGCGACGATCTGGAGCCGGGCGGTGTTCCCGGTGACCTCGACCTCCGCGACCCGGCCCGAGTTCGAGAAACAACTGCTGCCGCTGGCGCGGAGGCTGAGCGAGGCGCTCAGGGCCCGCACCTTCGACGCCGGCGAGGCCAGGGCGGTGGGCGCCGCCCTCGTCTCCGCGCACTGCACCGACCCGGAGGCGCTGACCCGCACGCTGGACTGCGTCGACGCCTACCTCGTGCTCTACTGCGGGCAGGGCGGCGTCCAGGAGGACCTGCGGGCGCGCGCGGCACGGCTCCAGCACGCCATGGCCGCCGGGTTCGCCGAGGCACTGCGCGAGCGGACGCTGGTCGAGCAGGAGGCCATCGCGCAGGCGGCGCTGCAGGCACAGGGCGTGGTGGCGCAGGCGCTGCACGCGACCGAGGCCCGGTTCCGCGCGGTCTTCGAAGGCGCGGCCATAGGCATCGGCATGGCCGACCTCGACGGCAACATCCTCCAGGTCAACGGAGCGCTGCTGCGCATGTTCGGCGTCTCCGAGCAGACCATGCGCGGGCGCAGCGTCGTGGAGTGGACCCACCCCGACGACGCCCCCCAGACCTGGCATCTCTACGACGAACTCGTCCGCGGCGAGCGCGAGCACTACCACGTCGAGAAGGCGTTCTACCGCCCGGACGGAACGGTCCTGTGGACCAACCTGACGGTCTCCCTGCTGCGCGACGCCGACGGCGAACCCCAGTACCAGCTCGCCCTCATGGAGGACACCACCGAGCGTCGCCTGCTCAACCTGCGGCTGCGCTACGAGGCCACGCACGACGCGCTCACCGGCCTGCCCAACCGCACGTTCTTCTTCGAACGCCTGGAGAAGGCGCTGGGCGCCGGACCCGGCCAGCGGTTCGGGCTGTGCTACCTCGACCTGGACGGCTTCAAGACGATCAACGACAGCCTCGGCCACGCGGCCGGCGACCGGCTGCTCGTCGAGATCGCCGACCGGTTGCAGTCCTGCGCGACCGCGCCCGGCGAGATGGTCGCCCGGCTCGGCGGCGACGAGTTCGTGGCGCTGACCACCGGACCCGAGACCGAGCGCGAGGTCGACGAACTCGCCTCGCGGATCATGAACGCGCTGCTCGCGCCCGTCAGCATCGACGGCCGTGAACTGACCGTGCGCGGCAGCATCGGCATCGTCGAGGGCCCGGCGGGGGAGCGCAGCCCGGCGGAGGTGCTGCGCAGCGCCGACATCACCATGTACCGGGCCAAGTCGGCGGGCGGCAACCGCTTCGAACTCGCCGACGCGGAGGCGGACGCCCGCGCCATCACCCGGCACGGACTCACCACGGCTTTGCCCGCGGCCCTGGACCGGGGCGAGTTCTTCATCGAGTACCAGCCGCTGGTGCACCTCGGTGACGGCAGCGTGCGCGGCGCCGAGGCCCTGGTGCGCTGGCTGCACCCGCAGCACGGCGTCCTCGGCCCCGACCGGTTCATCCCGCTCGCCGAGCACACCGGGCTGATCGTCCCGCTGGGCCGCTGGGTCCTGGAGCAGTCGGTGCGCCAGGCCCGCGAATGGGCCGAACGGCACACCGGTGCGCGCCCGTTGCGCGTCAACGTCAATCTCTCGCCCTGTCAGCTGACGCATCCCGGCCTGGTGCAGGACACCGTCGACATCCTGGAGCGCATGGGCGTCGAACCCGAGGCGCTCTGCCTGGAGGTCACCGAGTCGGCGCTGATCGGCGCGGACGACGACCTGCTGAAGCCGCTGCGGCGGCTCGCCGAGATGGGCGTCGACATCGCCCTGGACGACTTCGGCACCGGCTACTCGAACCTCGCCAACCTGCGGCGCCTGCCGGTGAGCATCCTCAAGCTGGACCGCTCCTTCACGCAGAGCATGCAGCAGTTCCCGGCCGACCCCGTCGACCTCAAGATCGTCGAAGGGATCGTCTCGCTCGCGCACAGCCTGAACCTCGGGGTGACGGTGGAGGGCGTGGAGACCGGAGCGCAGGCCGAGCAACTGCGGATACTGGGCTGCGACACCGCCCAGGGCTGGTACTACGCCCGCCCCGGCCCGCCGGAGCGACTGCACCACCTGGCACTGGTGGACGCGACGGGCTGAGCCGGGGCGGGCCGAAGTCCGGGTCCCGCGGAGCGCGCGGGGACCCGGGCCGTCGTCCGGGAGGCTCCGCGGGGCCGCGTCGGCACCGCTCGCGGGGACCGGTGGGGCCGATCCGTCTCAGCGTTCCAGCAGCATCCGCTGCAGCTCGCGCGCGGCCCGTGGCGGGGCCACGTCGCTGCGGTGCGCGAGGGCGATCGTGCGGTGCAGTCCGGGCCGGGCCAGCGGGGTGACCCGCAGTCCGCGCCCGGACCGGGCCGCCACCATCCGGGGTACGACGGCCATGCCGAGGCCCGCCCGGACGAACCCCAGCACCGCGTCCATCTCCCCGCCCTCCACCGCGAAGTCCGGCTCGAAGCCCTCCGCGCGGCACGCGGCCACGGTCAGTTCGCGCAGGTCGTAGCCGTGCCGGAACATCACCAGGCGCTCGCCCTCCAGGTCGGCGACCCGCACGGTGCGCCGGCCGCCGCCCGGCTTGGGGGCGTCCGGGGAGGAGACCACGACGAGGTCCTCGCGCAGCAGTTCCACCGTGGTGAGCGCGGGGGACGGCGTCGGCAGCGGCAGGACGACCAGCGCCAGGTCGAGGGCGCCGCGCGCGAGTTCCCGTACGAGATCGTGCGAGCCGCTCTCCTCGATCAGCAGCCGGATGCCGGGATAGCGGTCGTGGAAGGCGCGCAGCACGTCCGGCAGCAGACCCGTGCACAGACTCGGCGTCGCGCCCAGCCGGACCCGGCCGCTGCGCAGCTGCGCCAGCTCCTGCACCTCGTGCCGGGCCGTGTCCGCGTCGGCGAGGATGCGCCGGGCCAGCGGCAGCAGCGCCTCGCCCGCGTCGGTGAGCGTGATGTTGCCGCGCGCCCGCAGGAAGAGATCCGCGCCGAGTTCCCGCTCCAGCGCCTTGATCTGCTGCGACAGGGACGGCTGGGCGACGTGGACCAGCTCGGCGGCCCGGGTGAAGTGCCGGGTCTCGGCAACGGCCACGAAGTACTGGAGCTGCTGGAACTGCATGACCCCACGATAGCCCCGGCCTATGGAATCAAGCCGGACCATGTCTTGGACCGATCGGATCCCCGCCCGTAGCGTCGGTGGCATGGCTCTGGCAACGCGGACGGACCGACGGCCGTCCTTGGCACGCACCGTGTGGGACTCCACCGTCGGCAAGAAGACCGTGATGGCCGTCAGCGGCCTGATCATGCTGCTCTACCTGGTCGTCCACATGATCGGGAACCTGAAGATCTTCTTCGGCGCGGGGGAGTTCGACCACTACGCCCACTGGCTGCGCACCGTCGGCGAGCCGTTCATGCACTACGAGTGGACGCTGTGGCTCGTCCGGGTCGTGCTGGTGGTCGCCGTGGTCGCCCACGCCACCTCCGCGTACCAGCTCAGCCGCCGCGACATCAGGGCGCGTCCGACCAAGTACGTCCACAAGAAGCCGCGGGCGAGCTACGCGACGCGCACCATGCGCTGGGGCGGGATCATCCTCGGCCTGTTCATCGTCTGGCACGTCCTGGACCTGACGACCGGCACCGTGCACCCCGGCTTCCAGGCGGGCCACCCGTACCAGAACGTCGTGGACACCTTCTCCACCTGGTACGGCAACGTCATCTACATCGTCGCGATGCTCGCCCTCGGCCTGCACGTCCGGCACGGCTTCTGGAGCGCCGCCCAGACCCTCGGCGTCGGCAGCCGGGCCCGCGACCACGCCCTGAAGACCGTCGCGAACGTCCTCGCGCTGCTGCTCACGGCCGGCTTCATCGCCGTACCCGTGGGCGTCATGACCGGAGTGGTGAGCTGAAGATGACTGCTGAGTACGTGGATTACACGACCGGAGAACCGGTCGTCGACACGAAGGCCCCCACCGGACCCGTCCACGAGCGCTGGGACAAGCGCCGCTTCGAGGCCGGGCTGGTCAATCCGGCCAACCGGCGCAAGCACACCGTGATCGTCGTCGGTACGGGTCTGGCGGGCGCCTCGGCCGGTGCCACGCTCGCCGAACAGGGCTACCACGTCGTCCAGTTCTGCTACCAGGACTCCCCGCGCCGGGCCCACTCGATCGCCGCGCAGGGCGGCATCAACGCGGCGAAGAACTACCGCAACGACGGTGACTCGGTCCACCGGCTCTTCTACGACACCGTCAAGGGCGGCGACTTCCGGGCGCGGGAGTCGAACGTCCACCGGCTGGCGCAGATCTCGGTGGAGATCATCGACCAGTGCGTGGCGCAGGGCGTGCCCTTCGCCCGCGAGTACGGCGGTCTGCTGGACACCCGTTCCTTCGGCGGCGTCCAGGTCTCGCGGACCTTCTACGCGCGCGGCCAGACGGGCCAGCAGCTGCTGCTCGGCGCGTACCAGGCGCTGTCGCGGCAGATCGCGGCCGGGAACATCGAGATGCACCCGCGTACCGAGATGCTCGACCTGATCGTCATCGACGGGAAGGCGCGCGGGATCGTGGCGCGGGACCTGATCACGGGGAAGATCGACACGTACGTCGCGGACGCCGTCGTCCTGGCGAGCGGCGGCTACGGCAACGTCTTCCACCTGTCGACGAACGCCATGAACTCCAACGCCACCGCCATCTGGCGGGCGCACCGGCGCGGCGCGTACTTCGCCAACCCGTGCTTCACGCAGATCCACCCCACCTGCATCCCGCGCACCGGCGAGCACCAGTCCAAGCTGACGCTGATGAGCGAGTCGCTGCGCAACGACGGCCGCATCTGGGTGCCGAAGGCCAAGGGTGACGACCGGCCGCCGAACCGGATCCCCGAGGACGAGCGCGACTACTACCTGGAGCGGATCTACCCCTCCTTCGGCAACCTGGTCCCGCGTGACATCGCCTCCCGCGCCGCGAAGAACGTCTGCGACCAGGGCAGGGGCGTCGGCCCCGGCGGCCAGGGCGTGTACCTGGACTTCGCGGACGCGATCCGGCGGATGGGCCGGGGCGCCGTCGAGGCCAAGTACGGCAACCTTTTCGACATGTACCAGCGGATCACCGACGAGGATCCGTACGAGGTGCCGATGCGGATCTACCCGGCGGTGCACTACACGATGGGCGGCCTGTGGGTCGACTACGACCTCCAGACCACCGTTCCCGGCCTGTTCGCGATCGGTGAGGCCAACTTCTCCGACCACGGCGCGAACCGGCTCGGCGCCTCCGCCCTGATGCAGGGCCTGGCCGACGGCTACTTCGTCCTGCCGGCGACCATCAACGACTACCTCGCCCGCAACCCGCACCACGAGGCGGTGACCGGCGTACACCCCGTCGTGCAGGAGGTGGTGGCGGAGACCGAGGACCGGCTGAACCTGCTGCTGGCCGTCGACGGCGACCGCACCCCCGACTCCTTCCACCGGGAGGTCGGGGAACTGATGTGGGAGTTCTGCGGCATGGCCCGCACCGACAGCGGACTGCGCAAGGCGCTGGAGCGGATCCCGCAGATCCGGGAGGAGTTCTGGCGGCGGATCAAGGTCCCGGGCACCGGTGAGGAGTTCAACCAGTCCCTGGAGAAGGCCAACCGCGTCGTCGACTACCTGGAACTCGCCGAACTCATGTGCCTCGACGCGCTGCACCGCGCCGAGTCCTGCGGCGGCCACTTCCGCGAGGAGTCGCAGACTCCCGACGGCGAGGCCGCCCGCCGGGACGAGGAGTTCGCCTACGCGGCCGCCTGGGAGTTCACCGGTACCGGTGACGCCCCTGTTCTGCACAAGGAAGACCTGGTCTTCGAGTACGTCCACCCCACTCAGCGGAGCTACGCATGAAGCTCACCCTGCGCGTCTGGCGGCAGAAGAACGCCGACGCCGACGGCGCCATGTCCACGTACGAGGTGGACAAGATCTCCTCCGACATGTCCTTCCTGGAGATGCTCGACACCCTCAACGAGGAACTCATCCTGCGCGGGGAGGACCCGGTCGCCTTCGACCACGACTGCCGGGAGGGCATCTGCGGGGCGTGCAGCCTGGTGATCAACGGAGACGCGCACGGGCCCGAGCGCACCACGACCTGCCAGCTGCACATGCGGTCCTTCAAGGACGGCGACACCATCGACATCGAGCCGTGGCGGGCGTCCGCGTTCCCGGTGATCAAGGACCTGGTGGTGGACCGGTCGGCGTTCGACCGGATCATCCAGGCCGGCGGATACATCACCGCGCCGACCGGGGCCGCGCCGGAGGCGCACGCGACGCCGGTGCCGAAGCCGGACGCGGACTTCGCGTTCGAGCACGCGGAGTGCATCGGGTGCGGGGCCTGCGTGGCCGCGTGCCCCAACGGGGCGGCGATGCTGTTCACGTCGGCGAAGGTGAACCACCTGAACGTGCTGCCGCAGGGCGCGCCCGAACGGGAGACGCGGGTGCTGGACATGGTGGCGCAGATGGACGAGGAGGGCTTCGGCGGGTGCACGCTGGCGGGGGAGTGCGCGACCGCCTGCCCCAAGGGGATCCCGCTGGTGTCCATCACCGGCATGAACAAGGAGTGGCTGCGGGCTGCCCGCCGGACGGGGAAGCGGTAGCGCCGCAGGGGATCTGCCCCTGCGGGGCGCGGGTCGTACGGGGCCGGTCACGCCGGTCCGCGCCCCGGGGGCCGTAGTGAGACGTTCGCCGAGAGGTGCGGACGGGCGGGGCCGGGAGTGGTGCTCATCCCCGGTCCCGTCTCGGCTTTCCGGCGGCGCCCCTGGCATTCAGCATTCCCACATCCGCGCTCCTGGCGCAGGTCACGTCCCCGCCAACCGGCGTCGGGAGAAACAGGGGTAGCGCCACCGTCCCCGATGTGGCCCGTGCCCAGGAGTGTGCCATGACCGGCGTTTCCACCCTCGACCGTCCCCCGCAGTCGACCGCCCCCGTCCGCTACACCGTCACCCTGGCCCGCGACGAGGCCGATGTGCGGGCCGCGCAGCGGCTGCGGCACGACGTGTTCGCCGGGGAGCTGGGCGCCCTCCTGAACTCCCCGCAGCCGGGGCTCGACGCCGACCCCTTCGACGCCCACTGCGACCACCTGATGGTCCGGGACACGGTGACCGGCCAGGTCGTCGGCACGTACCGGCTGCTGCCGCCGGAGCGGGCCGCCATCGCCGGACGCCTGTACTCGGAGGGCGAGTTCGACCTCGCCCCGCTCGACCCGATCCGCCCGGACCTGGTCGAGGTCGGCCGCTCCTGTGTGCACCCCGACCACCGGGACGGCGCGGTCATCGGACTCATCTGGGCCGGCATCGCCCGCTACATGGCCGACCGCGGCCACGCATGGCTCGCCGGCTGCTGCTCGATCCCGCTCGCGGACGGCGGCGCCCTCGCGGCCGGCACCTGGGACCGGGTGCGGGAGAAGCACCTGGCACCGGCGGAGTTCCGGGTACGGCCGCTGGTGCCCTGGGCGCCGCGGGACGTGACCGTCCCGGCCCGCACCGACCTCCCCGCCCTGCTGCGCGGCTACCTCCGGCTCGGCGCCTGGGTCTGCGCGCCGCCCGCGCACGACCCGGACTTCGGGGTCGCCGACCTGTACGTGCTGCTGTCGATGCGCAACGTCAACCCGCGCTATCTGCGGCACTTCCTCTCCCTCGTCCCGGCCTGATGAGCGTCTGGCTGCCCGGCGCGCCCTGCACCCCGCGGGCGTGCGTGCGACGGACGGGGTCCGCCACCGCCGTACCGCGGGCCGTGCTGCGGCTGACGGCGGTCACGGCCCTGGTGCTGGCCGGTGTGCTGCTGGCGCCCCTCGGCGGGAGGATCCCCGCGGGGCCGGTGAAGCGGTGGTGCCGGTGGATCGTACGGGCCGCGGGCGTCCGGGTCAGGATCACCGGCACCGCCGCGTCCACCGGAGGACTGCTCCTGGTCGCCAACCACATCTCCTGGCTGGACGTCCCGCTGCTCGGCGCCGTCCGCCCGGCCAGGATGCTCGCCAAGGCGGAGATCGGGCGGTGGCCGGTGGCGGGACCGGTGGCCGCGCGCGGCGGGGTGCTGTTCATCGACCGGGACCGGCTGCGCGCACTGCCCGGCACCGTCGGCCGGATCGCGGACGCGCTGCGGGCCGGGCGAGCCGTCGCGGTGTTCCCCGAGGGCAGCACCTGGTGCGGGCGGGCCCAGGGCCGCTTCCACCGGGCCGTGTTCCAGGCCGCGCTCGACGCCGGCGTGCCGGTCCAGCCGGTGCGCCTTTGCTACCGGCTCGCCGGGGGAGCGGCCAGCACCGCACCGGCCTTCGTCGGCGACGACTCCCTGCTCGCCTCGGTGTGGCGGGTGGTGTCGACGCGGGGGCTGGTGGCCGAGGTGGAGGTACGGGAGGCGATCGCGCCGGACGGCCATCCCGACCGCCGCGCGCTGGCCCGGGCCGCGCAGCGGGAGGCGCTGCCGGAGCCGGACGGGATCCACGCGGCCCTGGTGCCCTGACGCGGGGCGGGATTGTCGTCAGGGAGCCCCGGCGCCACCGGTGCCGCCACCGCCACCGCCACCGGCGTCGGCGCCGGCGCCGGCCAGGAGTTCGCCCGCCCGGTCGCGGGCCCTGCCGATGGGGTCGGGGAAGATGCCCAGGCCGTGCGCGACCAGCGCCCCCTCGTGCAGCAGCATCAGCGTGCGGGCCAGGTCGTCCGCGCGGTCCGGAGCGGCGCCCCGGACCAGGCCGGCGAAGAGCGCGAGCATCCACGCCTTCTGGCCGGTGATGATCGCGTGCGCCGGATGGGAGGGGTCGCTGATCTCGGCGTGCGCGTTGACCATCGCGCATCCCTTGGGGCTGCTCTCGGTCATCCACTCCCGCGAGGCGTCGAACACCGCCGACACGCGGTCCACGGATCCCGGCCCCGCCCGCTCGACCCGTTCCGTGACGAATGTCCGCCAGCGCTCGTCACGGTCGGCGAGGTACTCGACGACGATCTGCTCCTTGGACCCGAACCGGTCGTAGAGCGTCTTCTTCGTGACCCCGGCCTCGGCGGCGATCAGGTCGACCCCGACCGCGTGGATGCCGCGCTCGTAGAAGAGCCGGGACGCGGCGGCGAGTACGCGGCGTGCGCCGGGGGTCATCGTGATGCGCCTGGTGCCCATGACCCAAGACTATACCGATCTGTATAGTGGCCCGGAGCGGCAGGTATACCGATCTGTTTAGTAGCGGCTGGTGGTGATGCGTCGTGGACCTCTTCCTCTCCGTCGCGTTCGTGCTGTGCTGGAGCTCGGGGTTCGTGGGCGCCAGGCTGGGCACGGAGGACGCCGGTGCGGTGACGCTCCTGATGTGGCGGTTCCTGCCCCTCGCGCTCGTCCTCGTCGCGGCGGCCGTCGCGCGCGGCAGGGCCTCGTGGCGGGGGCTGGCCGCGCGGGACCTCGGGCGGCAGGCCGTGATCGGGCTCCTCTCCCAGAGCGGCTATCTGCTCACCGTCTACTGGGCGATCCAGCTCGGCGTGTCCAGCGGCACGACCGCCCTGGTCGACGGCACCCAGCCGCTCGTCGCCGGAGCGCTCGCCGGCCCGCTTCTGCGCCAGTACGTCTCGGGCCGGCAGTGGCTCGGCCTGTGCCTCGGGCTCGCCGGCGTCGTCCTCGTCGCCACGGCCGACGCGGGCGCCGCCGGCGGGGTGGCCTGGTGGGCGTACCTGGTGCCGTTCGCGGGGATGCTCTCGCTGGTGGCGGCCACCTTCCTGGAACAGCGGTCCCGTACGGACGTCCCGCCCGTGGTGTCGATGACCGTCCACTGCGCCACCAGCGCGGTCGTGTTCACCGGCGCCGCTCTCGCGGCCGGGGCGGCCGTGCCGCCGTCCGCGCCGTCGTTCTGGGCCGCGATCGGGTGGCTCGTGCTGCTCTCCACCTGGGGCGGCTACGGGCTCTACTGGCTGGTGCTGCGGCGCTCCGGCGTCACCAAGGTCAACACGCTCATGTTCCTGATGGCACCCGTCACGGCCGTCTGGGGCGCCGCCATGTTCGGCGAGCCGTTCACCCCGCAGACCGCCGTCGGCCTGGCGGTCGCCCTCTCGGCGGTCGTCGTCGTGCGGGCCGACGCCAGGGCGGTCCGCACCTGCCCGGACGGCGGGTCCGGGGCGGTACCCGCCGTGGACAGGGCGCCGCAGGGCGGGAGTTCTAGGCGGAGGTGATCGTGGCGAGCCGCCGATAGGAGTCCAGGAGCCTGTCGCGGTCGTACGTGCTGGTGGTGACGAGGACCTCCTGGGCGCCCGTCTCCTTCAGCACCGTCTCCAGCTCGTGCGCGACCTGCTCCTCGGTGCCGGCGATCTGGCCGGTGAGCCCGGACTCGTAGAAGCCACGTTCCTTGGCGGTCATCGCCCGTGCCTCCACCACCTCGGCGGGCGGCAGGGGCGGGAAGGTGCCGTGGGTGCGGGAGTACGCCATCGACCAGGCCTCGGGGATCAGGAGCCGCCGTGCCTCCTCGGGCGTGGCGGCCACCGCGATCGTGCCGGAGATCACGACGTACGGCTCCCGCGCCCAGGGAGAGGGCCGGAAGTGCGCGCGGTAGTGGTCGATGCCGCGCCGCATCTTCTCGCGGTCGCGCAGGTCGCCGATGACCATCGGCAGGCCCGCACGGGCGGCGACGGCGGCGCCCTCGCCCATCGCGAGGACGAACGGCGGCACGGTCAGCCCCTCGGCGGGGCGCGCGTGCACGCCGGTCGGGGAGGCGCCCCGGAACCAGCCGAGCAGCTCGTCGAGCTGGGCCGCGAAGTCGTCGGCGACGTCCTTGTCCCGCCCGAGTGCCTTGCGCACCCCGTCCGTGAAGCCCACGGAGCGGCCCAGACCCATGTCGATCCGGCCCGGGAAGAGCGACTCCAGCACCCCGAACTGCTCCGCCACCACCAGCGGTCGGTGGTTCGGCAGCATCACGCCGCCGGTGCCGACCCGGATCCGCCCGGTCGCGGCGGCCACGGCGGCGGCCAGCACGGTCGGCGCGGAACCGGCGACCCCGGGCACGCCGTGGTGCTCCGACACCCAGAACCGGTGGTAGCCGAGTTCCTCCAGGTCACGCGCCAGCCGCACGGTGTCGCGCAGTGCCTCGGCGGGCGGGTGGCCCTCGCGGGTGCGGGAACGGTCGAGGACGGAGAAGCGGGTGCCGGCGATCAGGGAACTCACACGAGGTGCAACGCCTGGCGGCCGGTGGCATTCCCGCGCCCGGTGTCCGCCGGGCGCGGAAAACCGCATGACCGCAGTCCCGGGGGCCAGCACAATGGGACACGCCCCCGCGGCGGCCGCACGTCCACTCGTCCCACCCAAGGAAGGCGGCCGACCGTGACCGTCCCGAATCTCCTGCTGTCCGGCGTCGTCGGTTCCACCGCGTACGGGCTCGCCCACGCCGGTTCCGACGTCGACCGCCTGGGCCTGTTCGCCGCGCCCACCACGGACCTGCACGGCCTGCGCGGCCCGAAGGAGTCCCACGTCACCACGGCACCGGACCGCACCCTGCACGAGGCCGCGAAGTGGTGCCGGCTCGCCCTCGGCGGCAACCCGACCGCCATGGAACTGGTGTGGCTGCCGGCCGAGCTGTACGAGGTGCGCACCCCGCTGGGCGAGGAACTCATCGCCATCCGTACCTCGTTCCTGTGCGCCCAGCGCGTCCGGGACGCCTACCTCGGCTATGCCACCCAGCAGTTCCGGCGGCTGGAGCGCCGCGGCGACGGCTCGTTCTCCGCGGACACCCGCGGACGGACCGCCAAGCACGCCCGGCACCTGAAGCGCCTGTGCCACCAGGGGCTGGAGCTGTACACCTCAGGCCGCCTGGAGATCCGCGTCGAGGATCCCGAGGAGTACCACGCCTTCGGCGAACGTGTCGCAGCCGACCCGTCGGCCGCGCTGCCCCTGCTCCGCCACTACGAGGCGGCCTTCGACGAGACACCGACCGCGCTGCCGCAGGAGCCCGACGAGGCGGCGGTGCGAGCGTGGCTGCTCCGGGTCCGCCGCCGCTTCTACACCGAGGAGACCACCACGTCGTGCTCGTGCTCGCAGGCCTCGTCGATGCCGTAGGTGTCCCAGGCGGGGAACGGGTCGGCCGGTGGCAGCGGTTCGCCCGGGGCCAGCAGGCAGCCGGCGAGCGCGTCGCGGAGCGCCTGCGCCGCCAGCCGCGTACCGATGAAGACCAGTTCCTGGGCGAACGGGCTGTCGGCGTCGCGGGCGGCGGACGGTTCGAAGCGGGCCACCGAACCGGCCTGGGACCACAGGCCGGTCACCCGCGGACGGCTGGCCAGGGCGAAGAACCCCTTCGAGCGCAGGATCCGCCCGTAGGCGCCGCTGTCCAGCCCTTCGGTCACCAAACTCCACAACCGGCCGGGGTGGAAGGGGAGTTCGGAGCGGAAGACGAGGGAGGAGACCCCGTACTCCTCGGTCTCCGGGACATGGTCGCCGTTGAGCTCCCGCACCCAGCCCGGTGCCTGCTGGGCGCGTTCCAGGTCGAACAGCCCGGTGCCCAGCACCTCGGGGAGATCCACCCGCCCGCGTACCGCCGGGACGATCCGGGCGACGGGATTGAGCCGGCCGAGCGCCGCACTGAGCCGGGCCGCGGACCGCGCGTCGACGAGGTCGAGCTTGTTGAGCACGATGACGTCGGCGAACTCGATCTGGTCGACGAGCAGGTCGCTGACAGTGCGTTCGTCGTCCTCGAACGGGGCGAGGCCGCGGGCGGCGAGTTCGTCGCCGTTCGCCAGCTCCGGCAGGAAGTTGACGGCGTCCACCACCGTGACCATGGTGTCCAGCCGGGCGAGATCCCCGAGTGTGGCGCCGTCGTCGCGGGCGAAGGCGAAGGTGGCCGCGACGGGCATCGGCTCGGAGATGCCCGACGACTCGATGAGCAGATGGTCGAAGCGGTCCTCGCGGGCCAGCCGGTCCACCTCCTCCAGCAGGTCGTCGCGCAGGGTGCAGCAGATGCACCCGTTGGTCAGCTCGACCAGCCGCTCCTCGGTCCGCGACAGCGCCGCCTGTCCGCCGCGGACCAGCGCGGCGTCGATGTTGACCTCGCTCATGTCGTTGACGATCACGGCGACCCGCAGCCCCTCGCGGTTGGCGAGGACATGGTTGAGCAGGGTCGTCTTGCCCGCCCCGAGGAACCCGGACAGGACGGTGACGGGCAGCCGGCGGTCGCTGGGCATCCCTCAGCCCTCGGGGCGCAGCAGCCCGCGCTCGTACGCCTTGACCAGGTTCTGCGGTACGAGGTGACGCACGCCGTCGATCGTGACGGGCACCAGCGTGGGCGTGGCGGCCTTCCACTGCGCGCGTCGGTGACGGGTGTTGCTGCGGGACATCTTCCGCTTGGGAACAGCCATGACGGTCCTCCTCGGTGGGGTGAGCACCGAGGACGCTACATGAAAATGGATCCCATTAACAATGAGGGGGGTCGTGTGACGGCCGGGAAGGTCTCAGCGGCGGGAACGCGTGCGCGCGTCCCGGGGCGGCCGGATGAACTGCAACTCCAGCGTGAGCGGCGGCTCGGCCACCCCGGGCCCGCCCGCCGCCGCCCACCGCACGACCTCCTCGGTGCTGTCGTCGTCCGTGACGAACCCGATCCAGACGGCCCGTCCCCCGGCCCGGCGCCCGGCGGCCGAGGGGCGGACGACGATGACGTCGGCCTGGTCGCAGGGGCCCAGGCAGTCGGTCGTACGGACCTGGAAGCCGTGCTCGGCCGCCGCGGCGCGCAACAGCTCCAGGCGCCAGGCCGGGTCGGTGCCGGGCTGCTTGCGCGGATTGCCGCAACAGCAGCCCCGGCACACGACGAGGGTGCAGGAACCGGAACCGGTCAGGCGGGTACGGGGCGTCGAAGGCATGGGAGAAGCATGCGGCCTTCGCCGGTCAGAGGGGGTCGCCGGGGTGGGGTTCCGGTCAGAATCGCGCCCCGATGCCCGTCCCGTCACGCGGCACGAGGAACGACGGTGCGGCCGGCAGGGATCCGTCGGCCTTGCGCGCGCCCGTGAGAGGAGCGGCGTCCGTGCTCAGGACCGAGGACGCGTTCCACGTACCGCCCAGGTTCCAGGAGTTGCCGCTGGAGACCGTGGCCGAGCCGAGGGCGACGGCGCGGGCGTCCGCGACCGAGAGGTTGGCGGTGAGCACGGCCTTGCCGCCGGAGACGTCGACGTCGAAGCCCGTACCCGCGTTGGCGTGGGTGGAGTTGCGGGTCAGGACGAGGGCGCCGGTGTTCCCGTTGTCCGTGACGCCGTGCGCCGCGTTTTTGAACGCCACGCTGTTGCGCAGGGTGTGGGCCACCGCCGGGGCGGGGCTGCCGCCGCCGAGCTTGAAGCCGTTGCCGTCGCCCGCGAAGTCGGGGAAGCCCCAGCGGTTGACGCCGTTGCCGTACGCGACCGTGTTCTCGACCAGGACCGGCGAGGTGAACTTCCAGTTGTCGAAGCCGTCGTCGACGTTGTTCCACAGCCGGGCGCCCCGCACCACGTTGCCCGTTCCGGTGCCCTCCTTGATGGCGAGACCGTCCGCGCTCTCGCCGTTCTTGCGCGGGTCGCGGTTGGCGTAACTGTCCAGGTTCAGGATCTGGTTGTTGCTGGAGGCTCCCTGGAGCTGGAAGCCCGACTCGTAGTTGTCGTGGGTCTTCAGCCGCGCGAAGACGTTCCCGTTGCAGCCGTCGCAGTACACGCCGTACGGACCGTTGACGATCTCCAGGTCCGAGATCCGCCAGTACGACGCCTCCTGGTGGATCGCCCCGCGCTCGGCGCGCGGGATGCTGCCGCCGACCGGCGTGTGGCTCGCGGGCAGCCGCTCGCCGTCCACGACGACCCGCTCGCCCTGGTAGGCGCCGAGCGTGATCGGCTGGGACGCGGTGCCCGAGGTGGTGAGGGTGATGTTGTCGGTGAGGGCGTACGTCCCCCCGCGGACGGCGATCGTGTCGCCGGGCCCCGCCAGGTCCACGGCCCGCTGGATGGTGCGCAGGGGCTGGGCGAGGGTGCCCGCCGCGGAGTCGTCGCCGTTGGCCGCCACGACCAGGGTCGTCGCGGCGGTGGCGGCGGACGCCGGGCCCGCCGTGCCCCCTCCCGTCACCAGCGCCGCGCTCACCAGTGCCGTCGTCGCCCAGACCGTCGTGTCGCGCATCCTGCGCATGGGGCCTCCCGCCTTCGCCGTGCGTGCCATGTCGCACAGCAGTGGCCGCCGGGGGCGCGGGGGTTGCCGGGTCCGCGGGCGCGGATGTCTAGGGTGGAGCGCGTGACCGACAGCAGCAAGCCACCGCTCGCCGTGTTCGACCTGGACAACACCCTCGCCGACACGGCCCACCGGCAGCGGTTCCTGGAGCGCGCGCCGCGCGACTGGGACGGGTTCTTCGCCGCCGCGCCCCAGGACCCGCCGATCCCCGAAGGCATCGCGCTGGTGCTGGAGAGCGCGCGGGAGTGCGAGGTCGTCTACCTCACCGGACGGCCCGAGCGCTGCCGGCGCGACACGCTCGACTGGCTCACCGCGCAGGGGCTGCCCGAGGGGCGGCTGTACATGCGGCGCGACAACGACCGCAGGCCCGCCCGGCGCACCAAGCTGGAGCGCCTGCGCCGGCTCGCCGACAGCCGGGAGGTCAGGGTGCTCGTGGACGACGACGAGCTGGTGTGCGAGGACGCCGAACGGGCGGGTTTCACCGTCGTACGGGCCCGCTGGGCGGCCCAGTCAGCCCAGCTGAAGGTCGCGCAGGAGCGGGAGGGGCGGACCTGAGACCCCGGCGCGTTCCCGGGGCCTCAGGGGGTGTCACTCCCGTCAGGGGTGTCAGCACCGTCCGGAGTGTCTGTGCCGTCCGGTGTGTCAGCACGGTCCGGTGTGTCAGTCGGACTCGTCCAGCCGGAAGCCGACCTTCAGGCCGACCTGCCAGTGCGCCACCTGCCCGTCCTCGATCTGGCCCCGCACCTGGGTGATCTCGAACCAGTCGAGGTTGCGGAGGGTCTGCGAGGCACGGGAGATCCCGTTGCGGACGGCCTGGTCGACGCCCTCGGGCGAGGTGCCGACGATCTCCGTGACCCGGTACGTGTGGTTCGACATGCGGGGCTCCTCTCGGCGGTGACGGGTGTCACCTGTGTCGGGCGGTCATTCCACGGTGCCCCACGCGACGGCGGCGCGCGAGACGGCCCGGCGTCCGCCGTCACCGCGCCACGCTCAGCGACAGCGCGAACCGGCCCTCGCCGTCCGTCCACCAGTGGGCCAGGCCGAGGCCCGCCGCGGCCAGTTCCGCGCGCACGCCCTCCTCGCGGAACTTCGCCGACACCTCGGTACGCAGGTCCTCGCCCGCCGCGAAGTCGACGGCCAGGCCGAGCGAGGGGATCTTCACGGTCTGTGCCGTACGGGAGCGCAGCCGCATCTCGATCCACTCGTTCCCGGCGTCCCAGAGGGCGACGTGGTCGAAGGCGCCGGGATCGAAGTCGGCGCCCAGTTCGCGGTCGACGACGGTCAGGACGTTCTTGTTGAACTGGGCCGTCACCCCGGCCGCGTCGTCGTACGCCCGCACCAGGACCTCCTCGTCCTTGACCAGGTCCGTGCCGAGCAGCAGTGCGTCGCCGGGGGAGAGCAGGGCGCGGACGGACGCCAGGAACGCGGCCCGCTCGGCCGGCAGCAGGTTGCCGATCGTGCCGCCGAGGAAGGCCACGAGCCGGGGGGCGGGTGTGTCCGGCAGGGGCAGCCGGGCGGTGAAGTCGGCGATCAGCGCGTGCACCCGGAGCCCCGGCCGCTCGGCGACGAGCGCGTGCCCGGCCTGGGTGAGCGCGCTCTCGCTGACGTCGACGGGGACGTACGTGCGCAGGCCGGTCAGCGCCCCGATCAGGTGGCGGGTCTTCTGCGAGGAGCCGGAGCCCAGTTCGACCAGCGTGCGGGCGCCGGTCACCGCCGCGATCTCACCGGAGCGGGCGATCAGGATCTCCCGTTCGGCGCGCGTCGGGTAGTACTCGGGCAGTTCGGTGATCCGCTCGAACAGGTCGCTGCCGCGGGCGTCGTAGAACCACTTAGGCGGCAGTGTCTTGGGGGTGCGGGTCAGGCCCCGCAGGACGTCGGCGCGCAGAGCGGCGTCCGTCGCGTCCTCGGCCAGGACGCGGGTGACAAGGAACGGACTCACGTGCTGGGCTCCTTCGGTGAGGACGGTGACCCTGTCCCGGCGGAGCCGGGGGCGGGAGCGGGCCGCAGTGGCTCACTCGGCTCCTTGAGCGGGGTGAGCAGCACGTCGGTGCGGCTCGCCGCGAGCAGGGTGCGGTCGGGGACCTCCCGCCAGTGCGGGTCGTCGTCGTAGGGCTCGGAGGCCACGACCGTGCGGCGGCCGGGCTCGGAGAGGTACCAGAGGGTGTCGCCCCAGGCGGTCGCGGTGATGCTCTCGCCGTTGGCCAGCAGCAGGTTGAGCCGGGAGCCGGGGGCCGCCGCGGCGACCTCCAGGACCGAGTCGGCCAGGGCCTGGCCCTCCTCGTCGCCGCCGCGCAGCCGGGCCAGGACCAGCGCCCACACGAGAGCCGAGTCGTTGCGCGCCTCCAGCGACAGCACGTCGGCGGCGGGCAGACCCGCCACGAGCGGCGCCAGCGAACCCGGCCAGCCCGCGACCGCCCCGTTGTGACTGAACAGCCAGCGGCCCGCGGCGAACGGCGCCGCCGCGGCCTCCGCGTCCGCGCCCGCCAGGGTCGCGTCCCGGACGGCGGCGAGCACGGCCCCGGAGCGCACCACCCGGGCCAGGTCGGCGAGCGACCGGTCCGCCCAGATGGGCCCGGCGCGGCGGTACCGGGCCGGTTCCGGGTCGCCGTCGGCGTACCAGCCGACGCCGAAGCCGTCGGCGTTGACCGTCCCGTACCGCTGCCGCCGGGGCGCCCAGGACTGCCGGTACAGGCTGTGCGGCGGCTCGGTCAGGATCCGGCCGAGCGGTTCCTCCGGGCCCAGGTAGGCCAGGTGACGGCACATCAGACGGCCTCCGAACGGGCGGTTCGGAACCCGGAGAAGATCTGCCGCCGGATCGGATGGTCCCAGTTGCGGAACGTCCCCCGGCAGGCCACCGCGTCCACGGCGAACGAACCGCCGCGCAGCACCTTGTGGCCGGGGCCGAAGAAGACCTCCGAGTACTCCTTGTACGGGAACGCCTGGAACCCCGGGTACGGCAGGAAGTCGCTCGCCGTCCACTCCCACACGTCACCGATCAACTGCCGTACGCCGAGCGGGGACTCACCGGCCGGGTAACTCCCGGCGGGCGCCGGACGCAGATGCCGCTGGCCCAGGTTGGCGTGCTCGGGCCCCGGGTCGGTGTCGCCCCACGGGTAACGCGTCGAGCGGTCGCCCGCCGGGTCGTACCGGGCGGCCTTCTCCCACTCGGCCTCGGTGGGCAGCCGGCGCCCGGCCCAGCGGGCGTAGGCGTCCGCCTCGTACCAGCACACGTGCACCACCGGCTCGTCGGGCGGCACGACCTCGGTGACGCCGAAGCGGCGGCGCAGCCACTGCGTGCCGTCGCGGTGCCAGAACAGCGGCGCGTGGAGGGAGTGCCGGCGGATGTGGGCCCAGCCCTGAGGCGCCCACCAGCGCTCCTCGTCGTAGCCGCCGTCCTCGATGAACGCCTGGTACGCGGCGTTGGTCACCGGAGTGGTGTCGATGGAGAACGGCGGCACCTCACGCCGGTGCGCCGGGCGTTCGTTGTCCAGCGCCCAGGGCTCGTCCGAGGTCCCCATCGTGAACGGGCCGCCGGGGACCAGGACTTGGGCCGGGCCGGTGAACAGCGGTACCGGGTCCGGGTCCGGGGCGGTCAGGGCCTGCGGCCCCCTGCGGAGCTGATGGGTGATCAGCATCGTCTCGTCGTGCTGCTGTTCGTGCTGCGCGACCATCCCGAAAGCGAATCCCGCCTCCGTGAGCCGCGTCCCGTGAAAGGCGGTGCGCTCCAGGACGTCCAGCACCCGGCCGCGGACGTCCGCCGCGTACCCGCGGGCCTCCGCGGGCGCCAGCAGGGGCAGGGAGGGCCGCTCGGAGCGCGGGTGCTCGAAGGCGTCGTACAGGCTGTCGATCTCGGGCCGGATCGCCTCCTGCCCGGCGACGGCCCGCAGCAGCCACTGCTCCTCCTGGTTGCCGATGTGCGCGAGGTCCCACACCAGCGGCGACATCAGCGGCGAGTGCTGCGCGGTCAGGTCCGGATCCTCCACGCAGCTGGTCAGCAGCGTGGTGCGCTCCCGTGCGGTCGTCAGCGTGGTCAGCGCCCGCTCGCGGAACGCCTCGCCGTCGAGTCCGGGGTCGAGGCCGGCGGCGGCGCCGGCGGAGCCGGTGCCGAGGGCGGGGTCGGTCATGTGCGGATGTCCTTCCCGGGGGCGCGGCCGTCCGTGCCGCGCAAGCGGTCGAGCAGGTCGTCGGCGGGGCAGCGGCCCGGCACGACATAGCGGTCCCGGTACGCCGTCACCGCGTCCGTCACGTCGGTGGCGGCACCGAGCCGGGGCAGGGCCTCCAGGGCCACCGCGAAGCACGCGACGGCGGCCTCGTGCAGCTCAGGGTCGGTCAGGCCGCGCCGGGCCGCTTCGGTCCACAGCGGATTGTGCGGCGCGGGCAGCCCCATGCCCCGTTCGGCCAGGGGCTTCATGATCCGGTAGGCGGTCTCGGCAGCCGCCGGGTCGTCGAAGAGCGCCGTCGTGACGGCGAGCGGCACGATCCAGCCGTCGTCGCCGGGCTGCGCGTCGATCATGCGCAGTTCGAGGTGGCCGCGCGGTCTGACCGGCGGGAACAGGGTCGTGACGTGGTAGTCGAGATCCTCCCGGGTCGGCGGCCTGGGCGACCGTGACCGGGTCCACTCCCGGAACGACAGCCCGTCGGGCACCTCCCACGGGCCGCTCTCCCGCCGTACGCACATCACCGGGGCGTCCAGGACGTGCCGGGTCCAGGCGGTGCGCGGGTCCGTGTCCGGTGCGGGCGCGCCCGCGCGGTCGGCGCCGATCTGCGTCCACAGCAGCTGCCGGGAGGAGAGCCACCCGGTGGGCTCGGAACCTGCCAGGGGCGAGTTGGCGAACGCGGCCACCAGCACCGCGCCCAGCTGGTGCGCCAGCCACCAGCGCCGCCCGAGTCCGAGCGGGCCCGGCTCCTCGTGTCCGGCGTCCAGGCACACCTGGACGGAGGCCGAGGTGCACATCATGGCGCGGCCGGCCGGGCCGGTGCGGTCGAGGCACGTCTCCATGGCGTCGTAGCGCGGCTCGCGCAGGAAACGGCGGGGCGGGTGCCAGGGATCCTGGCCGAGGCCGACGAGAGCGAGACCGTCCTCGGCGAGGACCGCGCGGACGGCGTCCAGGTCGGCGGAGACGGTACCGATGCACTCCGTCAGGGAGGCGGCGGGCGGCGAGCTCAGTTCCAGCTGGCCGCCGGGCTCGACGGTGAGCGCCGACCTCAGGGGCACGGTCCGCAGTGCGGCGTAGGCCGCTGCGAGTCGTTCGGGTGTCACGGGGAGCCGCGGGGCGCGCAGCTCATGGACGAGCCACTCCACTTCCACGCCCACCCTGCGCGGTGGGCCGGTCTTGAAGCAGATGCCCCGGACCAGGGCCTCCACCTCGGTTTCCGTGATGGCTGTACCGGTCTCCGTACAGCCACTCATTGAGTCAGACATGTCGGGATCCTCCTGAGATTCCACCATGCCGCCGGCCCGGATTCCGATGGGCCGGGGTCGGCACACCCGACCCACCCAAGACCTTTCCGCCGTTCCGCACAAGGGGGCACATCCCCGCAATCGGGGCCGCGGGGCCCCGTTCCCGGGATGGTGTCGAGGAGTTTTCCTGCGGGCCCGGGGCCAGGAAAACGCGTTGCGCCGCAGGATCAGGATCGCTCACGATGCGTACGTGGGCACGACGGGGGAGGCCGCGCGGCACGCGGTCATGGCGCGCACGGGGGTGGCGCCATGAGCGCGCGCCTGCGCGGCATCGCGCAGCAGACGGAGCGGATCGTGGCGGCCGGGGCCTACCGCGCGCCGGCCGGGCACGAGGTGTCCATCGCCGCGGCGGTCGAGGCGGCCGTGCACGGAACCCGGATGTACGGGCCGGGCCCGGTGGAGGTACCGCCGGCCCCGTCTGCGGACACGTGTGTCGAGGTCACGGGCGAGAGCAGCCTGGAGGCGGCCCGCCGGCTGGCCTCACCGGTGGCCGTGCTGAACTTCGCGTCGGCCCGCAATCCCGGCGGCGGATTCCGCAACGGCGCCCAGGCCCAGGAGGAGGCCCTGTGCCGGGCCTCCGCGCTGTACGCCTGCCTGGCCGGGGCCCGGGAGTTCTACGACCACCACCGCGCCCACCGCGACCCGTTCTACACCGACCGTGTCCTGCACGCACCGGCCGTGCCCGTCTTCCGCGACGACCGCGGCCGTCTGCTGGACGAGCCGTACACCGCCGGCTTCCTGACCGCGGCCGCGCCGAACGCCGGCGTGGTGCTGCGGACGGCACCGGAGCGGGCCGCCGACCTGCCGACGGCCCTGGCGGTCCGGGCGGAACGGGTCCTGGAGACCGCCGCCGCGCACGGCTACCGGCGGCTGGTGCTCGGCGCGTGGGGCTGCGGAGTGTTCCAGAACGACCCGGCGCAGGTCGCGGACGCCTTCCGGACACACCTCGGTCCCGGCGGCCGCTTCGCCGGCACCTTCGCGCACGTGGTCTTCGGGATCCTCGACCGCACCCCGGGTGCGGTGGTGCGTGCGGCGTTCGCGCGGGCGTTCCCGGAGCGTCGGACCCCGCCGCCCGGCATCAGCCCTTCCGGCGTGTGAGGAGCGGGGTCCGGGGCGGAGCCCCAGAGCCCCAGAAGGGCGGGACGGGCAGGAGCGGCGGGTCAGGTCCAGCCGTAGCGCTCCGCCAGCCGGTGGCGCACGAGGTTGAACCGCATCCGGTCCAGGGCGCAGGCCTCGCGGCGCATACCGGCCTCGTGCAGGCGCAGGACACGGTCCACGTCGACCCATGAGTCCCGTCCCGAGCGGTCCCACGGCCCGCTGCCGATCGGCACCCACTCCCGGTCCCCGTCGTGCCGTTTGCTGGACAGCTGGACGGCGAGGAAGGTGCCGCCGGCCTCGCGGGCGACGACGAGCACGGGGCGGTCCTTGCCCCGGCCGTCGTTCTCCTCGTAGGGGACCCAGGTCCAGACGACCTCGCCGGGATCCGGGTCCCCGTCGTGCGCGGGCGAGTACTCCGTGCGCACCCGGCCCACCGCGCGCGGGTCGGCCTCGGTCGTGGCGGAGGGGCCGAACCGGCCGGGGACGTTCTCATCGACAGAAGCAGTCACGGGCGCAACGTTAGAGCCCTCGCGGGGCTCCGCCCGCCCCGCCCTCCGTCCTTCGCCACCGGCACCCGCCGCCTGCCCGTTCTGGTACGGGCGTGGGACGGCGAACACCCTTACGCGGAGGGGGAGTTCGAGGCGGCATGCGCCGGCGGCCACGCCTCGTGCCAGCGCAGGTCCGTCTCCAGCTGCGCCGCCAGGGAGAGGAGCAGCGGCTCGCTGTTCGCGGGACCGAGCAGCTGGGCGCCGATCGGCAGACCGTCCGCGACGAAACCGGCGGGCACGTTGACGCCGGGCCAGCCCAGCACGTTCCACGGCCAGGCGTAGGGGCAGGCGGCGATCATCGCGCGGTCGGTGGCCAGGCCGTTCAGGCTCAGCAGCGCGCCGATGCGCGGCGGGGGCGCGGCCGTGGTCGGCGCGAGGACCACGTCGTACGACGTGAAGAACCCTCCGATGCGACGGTGCAGCACCGCCTCGGCGCGCCGGGCCGCCCGCAGCGGTGCCCCGCCGAGCAGCCCGCCCAGCCGGGCGGCCTCCCGGGTGCGGCGGTCGAGGAGGGTGGGGAAGGGTGCCTCGCGGACGCGTTCGGCGAGACCGGCGGTGGCGCGGGGGACGAACGCCAGCCCGATCTGTCCGTACGGCGGATCGGCCTCCTCGACGTCGTGCCCCAACGCGCCGAGCCGGTCGGCGAGTCGGACGACCAGGGCGCGCACCTCCGGCTGGAGGCGGGCGGGCAGGGCGGTGAAGGGCGGCTTGAGGGAGAGCGCGACGCGCAGTCGGCCGGGATCGCGGCCGACGGCCTCGGCGGCGCGGACGGCCGGCGGGCGGTGCGGGTCCAGGTCGTGGTTGCCGCTCGCCGCGTCCAGCAGCAGGGCCGCGTCGGCGACCGTGCGGGCCAGGGTGCCGTTGACCGTGATGCCGTGGAACGACTCGCCGCGCGGCCAGGTGGAGATCCGGCCGCGCTGCGGCTTGACGCCGATGAGATGGGTCCAGGAAGCCGGGATGCGTACCGAGCCGGCCCCGTCCGAGCCGAGTGCGGCGGGCACCAGGCCCGCAGCGACGGCGGCGGCCGAACCACCGGACGAACCCCCGGGCGTGTGCTCCGGGCTCCACGGATTGCGGGTCGCGCCGAAGGCCGGCCCCTCGGTGAACGGCCACTGCCCGAACTCGCAGGTGTTGGTCTTCCCGACGATCACCGCCCCGGCCGCGCGCAGCCGCCGTACCGCCTCGCCGTCCCGCGCCACCGGCGGGAACGCGCCCCGGCAGCCGAACGCGGTCGGTTCGCCGGCCACGTCCATGTCGTCCTTGACGGCCACCGGCACCCCGAGCAGGGGCTTGCGCACCCCGGCGGCCAGTGCCTCGTCCGCCGCCTCCGCCTCGGCGAGCGCCGCCTCGGCCCGTACGACCCGGAAGGCGTTCAGCGAGTCCCGGGTGGCCTCGATCCGGGCCAGGGCCCGCTCCGTGAGCGCCCGGGCGGTCACCTCCCCGGCGGCCAGCGCCCGGGCGGACTCCGTCAGGCCTGCGGAACGGTCGAGCGTCATGCGGGACACCTCCGGGGGGCGGTCCACTGCACCGTAACGTCCGTGGGGGCGTGGCGGAACGCCTCGACGGCAGCGGCGGTCCGGCGGCCCGGACGGCGAGCACCCCGGTTCTCTGCGCGGATCACGAGGTCGTGCGCAAACCATTGACGCGTTCGCGCCCCACCCCTACCTTCTGATCGACTTTCCGAACTTTGTTCGCAATGTCGAACGTAGAGCCGCACGCGTCCGAGAGAGAGCCGCCCGTGAGCACACGATCCTCCCTGCCGTCGCCGTCCCGCCGCACGCTGCTGCGCGCTCTGGCCGCCCTGCCGGCTTCGGCCGTGCTGATGGGCGAGGTACCCGGACTGCTCGGCTCGGCCCTCGCCGCCGCGCCGCCGAGCGGCTCGGCCACCCGCTACACCATCGTGCCGTTCCTCAACAGCAACGACGGCACCGTGAACGTCTACCAGTCCGACGACGCCACCGACTTCCGGCTGGCCAAGTCGTCCGCCTACACGCCGCCGAGCAACCGCATCCGCGACGCGAGCATCTTCAAGCACACGAACGGCTACTACTACATCACCTACACCACCCACACCTGGCAGGACCCGAGCACCACGATCGGCTTCGCGCGCAGCTCGGACCGGGTCAACTGGACGTTCCTGTACGACTACACGGTCCCGATCGCCAACCTGTCCCGCGCCTGGGCGCCGGAGTGGTTCGTCGACAGCGACGGCAGCGTGAACATCATCGTGTCCTGCTCCACCACGAACGACGAGTGGATCTTCACCCCGTACCTGCTGAAGGCCACGAACACCGCGCTGACGACGTGGAGTTCACCGGTGGCGCTGTCGGGCATCGGGGCCAACCACATCGACACGTACATCGTGAAGATCGGCTCGACCTACCACGCCTTCACCAAGAACGAGACGTCCAAGTACATCGAGTACGCGACGGCCTCCCGGCTCACCGGCCCCTACACCATCAGCCGCACCGGCAACTGGGCCGGCTGGGGCAGCTACCGCGAGGGCGCGGCACTGGTGCAACTCGACAACGGCGGCTGGCGGATCTTCTACGACGGCTACGGCGACGGCACCTACTACTACAGCGACAGCTACGACACCTTCGCGACCTGGTCGGCCCCGGCGGCACTGCCCGGCGTCTCGGGCACGGCCCGCCACTTCACGGTGATCAAGGAGACGGTGTCGGGCGGCCCGAGCCTGGCGAGGAACGTCACGCGCTCCTTTCAGTCGGCCAACTTCTCCACCCGGTACTGGCAGTCGCAGTCCTCGCTGCTCAACCTCCCGGTGGTGAGCGGCTCCAGCACCACCGCCGAGAAGCAGGCGGCCACCTTCACGGTCGTCGCCGGCCTCGCCGACGCGAACGGCTACTCCTTCCGGGACGCCGCCGGCAACTACCTGCGCCACTGGGACTTCCGCGCCCGCTTCGACCCGAACAACGGCACGTCGACCTTCGCCAGGGACGCCACGTTCATCGCCCGCACCGGCACGTCGAGCGGCTCACTGCGCTTCGAGTCGTACAACTACCCCGGCTACTACCTGCGCCACTACGACTACCAGCTCCGTGTGGCCCGCGCGGACGGCACGGACCTGTTCCGGCAGGACAGTTCGTTCGTGCCGACGGCGGCCTGGGGCTGAGCGGTCCGGCACCGCCGCCGCGCGTGAGGCGGCCGGAGCAGGCCCTGCGGCCTGGTCCGGCCCGCCGCCGGGCGGCATTGCGTGAACTCCTTGGTCGATGCCTTCAGGCCCGCTGACCTCCTCGGGAGTCGTAGAAACCCCCGGCCACGCCTCTTCGGAGCCGCTCAGCCAGGCGACGAGCCGGACGGTGAGGGCGACGACGAGCCGCCGTACGCGCGTTCGCAGTGCGGCCAGTCCCCGAAGCTCTTCGTACGGCTCCACAGCCGGTGGGCGGCCTGGATGTTCCACTCCGCGTCCAGCGCGTCGCGGGGGGTGCCCCGCAGCTCTCGCAGTCTGGCGTCGGAGATCTGGAAGACGCCCCAGTTCCGGGTGCCGTTGGTGTTCGGCAGGATGTGGAACGGATCGAGGAACGACTGGCAGTCGGCGATGGCGACCGCGCGGTCGGGCGCTTCGCGGAACACCTCACGGATCCGCTGCCGCACCCTCTGCGGCGTCCAGGTGTTCATCCGGGTCTGCGCTGCGTACAGCGCCTTCTTCGTCTCCTCGCCGACCACCCCGTTGGGGCCGATGCCGGACAGCACCTGGAAGGCGGTCACGCGACGCAGTGTCTGCGGGCCGAAGTCACCGTCGACGTCCAGCTCCGCCCCGGCCCGGACCAGGAGCCGCTGCACCTCCCGCACGCAGGCGTCGTGCTGACCCATGCTCACCGGCTGGGCGCACGCCGCCGAGAACAACAGGCGTTCCCCGCCGCCGGACGCGCCGCCGTCAGCCGGTCCGGTGCCCGAAACGGCCGCCACCACCCATGCCGTGGCCCCCAGTGCGAGGATCAACGCGATCACTCCGAGAGTCTGCGATCTCGCGCGGTGCCGTGACGGGCGCTCGGCGGGTGCGGGCGGCAGCGGCGCGGTGGCCGGGAGGGGATCCGGTGCGCGGTCCCCTGCCCGGCCGGCACCCGGGTCCGGCACCGGGTCCGGCACCGGTTCGCCACCGCCCCCGTCGCGACCGGGCTCCCGGCTGGCGTCCGCCAGGGCCCAGAGCCGGTGTAACCGGCGCAGTTCCTCCGGTGACGCCCCGCAGGCGGTGGCGAACCGGTGCGCCGATCCGTAATCCAGCGGGACGTACGAGCCGGAGCAGTACCGGTGCAGACTGGAGCTGCTGATCCCGGTCTTCCCGGCCAGCGCCCCGTAGCTGAGGCCCGCTCGTTCCCTGAGTGTCCGCAGACAGGCCGCGAACTCCTCGAACTCCACGGGCTGCGATGACATGGCTCCCCCTCGGTCCTCATCCGCTCTGCTTGTCCCACCGGTGTCCCAGCAGGTCAGCAGAAGTACGAGGTCCCACGCGTCTCGGTGTCCCAGCATCCCACCGGGTGACGCTCCCTTGCTAGCCACCGGCGCCTGCTGCCAGCGTCGGCCTGGCTCGGGCACGGCACAGGGTTGGGGCCCGCCGGACCGACGGAACCCACGGGTGCCGGAGGTGCCGGACCGTGCCCGGTCGCTGCGCACACACCGTGGCGCAGACAGGAGGTGCCGACGCGGACTGCCGGAAGGCCCACGGACACGGACAGAACGTGGGGCCTTGGAACTCGCACGGGCGGCACGGGGCGTCCGACGCCGAGTCGGCCGTCCGCGACGGCACCACCGGCAAGACAGTGATCCGCCCCGGCCCAGGCCACACCGACGTGCCGTCGGAAGGCCGGCCGGAGCGGTTGTCCTCCGAGGACGGCCTTGTATCCGTTCTCGATCCGACGACCACACACCAAGGGGAACGCTCATGCGATTGCGCACATTCGCCGCGGCCGCCGCAGCGGCCGCGACACTGGTGACCGGGCCGGCTCTGGCCGCGCCCGCACTGGCCGGCACGTCAGGGGCGGCCGGAGTCCACGGCTGCAACTACACGGACTCCACTCCCACCATCTCCATGGCGCGCAACTCCAGCGGCACCGCCGTCAAGCAGGCCCAGTGTCTGCTGGAGTACTGGGGCTACGACGTCGGCTCCTCCGGCATCGACGGTGACTTCGGTGAGGACACCAACGACGCGACCCGTTCCTTCCAGTACGACAGCAGGTACTACTGCACCACGCGGCTGAGCGTGGACGGCGAGATCGGTACGAACACCTGGCGGGCTCTGCGCGGCGACGGCTGCCCGTAGGCCCAACGGCCTTGTGGGCCAGGAGTCTGCGGCAGTGCGTGATCCCGGACGCTGACGATCCGTCCGGGGCGGGGCGTGCCGTACGCGGCGGCGACACGGCAGTCCCCTGCGGACAGAGCACCAGGCAGTCCGGCCGGTCCAGCCGGTTGATCGGTCACTCCGCACCGACGGCACCGCGGCGAGCAGTACGCCGCGGTGCCGTCGGCGATCGGCCTGCTCCCGCACGGGGGCCGTCGAGTCGCGAGCCGGGGACGTTCAGGGTCTCCCGGTCGGGGTAGTCGGGTGAAGTGGCCCTGAGCGCAGGGAAGGGCCGGACTTCTGCGGGGCGCCGAGTCAACGTGATGAGTGAAAGCGGTTGGATATGGCGGCAGTGGTGAGACCCGGCAATCTGACGGTGACGACAGTCGACGACACCCCTTCGCACGTTGCGGACCACGCGTGATGTCGGCGCCGTCGGTCACGACCGCCGTCGCCGCGGAGCATCTCGGTTCGCCGGTCAATTCCCACAACGAGTGGGACCCGTTGGAGGAGATCATCGTCGGCCGTCTCGACGGCGCGACGATTCCCTCCGACCATCCGGTCGTGACCTGCAACATCCCCCCATGGGCGGCGCGGCTGCAGGGGATCGCCGCGGGTTTCCGCTATCCGCATCTGCTGATCGAGCGGGCGCAGCAGGAGCTCGACCAGTTCATCGCCCTCCTGGAGTCCCTCGACGTCACGGTCAGGCGCCCGGAAGCGGTCGATCACCGGCAGCTCTTCGGCACCCCCGACTGGTCGTCGCGCGGGTTCTGCAACACCTGTCCGCGCGACAGCATGCTCGTGATCGGCGACGAGATCATCGAGACCCCGATGGCCTGGCCGTGCCGGTACTTCGAGACCCACTCCTATCGCGAGGTTCTCAAGGACTACTTCCGGCGTGGGGCGCGCTGGACGGCGGCACCGAAGCCGCAACTCACCGACGCGCTGTTCGAGAAGGACTTCCGGCCCCCCAAGCCGGGGGAGCCGATGCGCTACATCCTCACCGAGTTCGAGCCGGTGTTCGATGCGGCGGACTTCGTGCGCGCCGGACGCGATCTGTTCGTCACGCGGAGCAACGTCACCAACCGCATGGGCATCGAGTGGCTGCGCCGGCATCTCGGACCCGGCTACCGCGTCCACGAGATCGAGAGCCGCTGCCGCACACCCATGCACATCGACACGACGTTCATCCTGCTCGCGCCCGGCAAGGTACTGGTCAATCCCGAGTACGTCGACGTCGACCGCCTGCCCGACGTCCTGCGCTCGTGGGACGTCCTGGTCGCCCCCGAGCCCGACCCGATCGACGAGCGCCTGCTCAAGATCACGTCGATGTGCGGCAAGTGGCTCAGCATGAACATCCTGATGGTCGACGAGAAACGGGTGATCGCGGAGCGGCATCACACCAGCATGCTGCGCGCGCTCGAGAAGTGGGGGTTCGAGCCCATCCCGTGCGACCTGCTGCACTACGCGCCGTTCGGTGGCTCGTTCCACTGCGCGACCCTCGACACCCGCCGACGCGGCACGCTCGAATCGTATGTCGACTGACCGGATCAGCTGCGTCGGGAGCGTTCAGCCTCTGGACGCCTGCCGGCCCGGCTCACGCGCGGGAGCGCCGGCTGACGACGGCTGACGACGGCCGGCGTGGCGCGTGGACAGCGCCGCCCGCGTGCCGCGCCTAGCCGGGCGGTGCGGTGAGGCGTTCCACTTCTTGGGCGGCCTCACGTGCCTCCTGTTCGGCCTCGTTCACGGCGTCGACGGCCGCCTGCCGCCCCTCCACGGCTGCCCGCTGCTCCTGTTCCGCCTGCTGGAGTTCCTCCTGGGCCTGGCGCAGTCGCTGTTCCGCGGCGGACACCTGCCGGCGGGCCTGGTCGTGCCGGTCGCGTGCCTGCTGGACCAGCGCGTCGGCGTCCGCTCGTGCGGCGTGCCGGTCGCGCAGGCGACGCTCGGCCGCCCTGGCCGCCTTTTCGGCCCGGGCCCGTTCCTCCCGCCGCCGGCGTCGTTCGGCGAGGTCGTCCTCGGCCCGCGCCCGCGATGACGGCGGCGCCGCAGCCCTGGATGACGGCTTGGACGTCGTCGGTGACTTCGGTGACCTCGGCGGCTTCGGTGACTTCGACCGCGGGCCGGACTCCTGGGGGGTGGAGGCGGGGAACGCCGACGGCGGGGTGAGCGCGGTCTCCAGCCGGCCGGTGGCCCACCGGGCCGCCGCGTCCTCGTCGGCGAGCACGGCACGCAGAGTGGATGCCACCTCCCGCTGGGCCGTGTCCGACAGTCGGTGCCCGGCCTCCCGGGCCAGCCGGGCAGCCTGCCGGGACAGGGCGGAAACGACCGTGCGGCGCTGCTCCGACAGCTCTTTGATCCCGTCGGCGTCCAGGGACCGGTAGGCCTCGCGCAGCGCCTGCCCCAGCTCCAGGAAGCGCCGGCTCTCCTCCTGCCGGCCACGCAGGAGCAGGTTGGCAGCCCAGGCCGCGAGGGTGGGGCGGCGTGCGGCGTGGATCCGGCGGGCATCGTCCACCCGGCCGTCCGCCTTGGCCGCCGCGGCCAGTTCCTCGCGCCGGGCGACGAAACCGGGCGGCGGCGTGATGTGGAGCTCGTCGAGAAGGGCCTCCACGTCAACGGCCTCCCCATCAACGGCCTCCCCGTCCGGCCCGGTGCCGCCCCGCCCTCCCTTGCGCCGCATGCTCCTCGCCTTTCGTCGGGTGTGACCACCGCGCACGTCGAGCCCGCCGCTCGTGCGGCGGCCGGCCGGTCGCCTCCGCATCGCCTCCGCGCACTCAGCCGCCCCGGCGTCCGGGAGAAGGGAACGCCGAGGGGGACAGGTAGGCGCGGTAGTCAGGCCGGTTGCGCAGGTCCGGCAGGGGGAGGGCGCGCCAGCCGCGGGCGTAGGCCGGGGGACGCCGGTCCCCGGAGAGCAGGACGGCGACCGGCCGGTGCCGGGCCGCGGCGGCGAGGCCGCCCGGCGTGATGCTCGTGTCATGGCCGGCGGGCTGGCGGGAGGCGCAGCCGGCGCGGAACGCGACCCGGATCGCCTCCTCGCCGGTGATCACGCAGGGCGGGCGCACGCCCTGCGCGCGCAGGGCGGCGGCGATGCGGGTGTGGTCGGCGGTGTCTTCGCGCACCCGGCCCGTCACGCCGTCGAGAACCTGGTACTGGACCACGAGGTGTGCGACGACCGCCACGCCGAGCAGAGCGACACCGACCCGGCGCCACGGTGGCCGCACACGCCACACCCCGACCAGGCACTGCGCCACCGGCAGGCTCAGCAGGGCGTACGCCGGCAGCAGGAAACGCGGCGCCGCGTAGCCGACGGTGAACAGGTAGGGCACCGCGAGGACCAGGCCGACCCCGGTCGCGAGGGCGATCCCGGCCCGGTGGCGGGCGCGGGCGCGGGCCGCCGCCCATACGCCGCCCGCGACGAGCACGGGCAGCGCGAAGAACCACAGACCGGCGACGGGGTCCCGCCAGGGCACGTCGCAGGGACGGCACAGGATCCGCCCGCTCAGCGCGCGTACATGGTCGTCGACGGCGAAGTACGCGCCCAGCTGCCCCTGGATGTCGCTGGCTCGCCGCAGCCGGGCGAACAGGCCGTCGTACCGCGCGTACGCCTCGACGATCCACTCGGCCGAGCCGACGGCCAGGCCCGCGGCGAGGACGAGGAGCAGCGACAGCCGGCGCCGGGTCCGCAGCAGCAGCGCCGCCGCCGCGAGCGGCAGGACCAGCCACACCGCGTCGGTGGGACGCATCAGCGCGGCGAGCGCGACCCCGGCGGCCAGGCCGGCCAGCGCCCGGTGGTCGCCGGGCCGGCGGACGGCGCGCAGGAAGCAGCCGGCCGCGACGAGTGCCCCGTAGGCCACCCAGAGGTTCGGCATCACCTGCGGGCCGTAGAACACCGTGATCCACAGGCTCGCGAACAGCGCCCCGGCGACCGTGAGGACGGGAGTGGGCAGCATGCGCCGCCACACCCACAGCGCTCCGAACAGCCCGCAGCCGGAGAGCACGGCCAGGTAGACGCGCAGTGCCAGGGTGGAGGTGGTCACCGCGGTGACGGGGGCGACCAGGACCGTGACGCCCCGGGCGCGGGGCGCGCTGAAGAACGCCGCCGGGGCCTGCGGGCTGACCTGGCTGACGTACACGGTCTCGTCCCAGCCGAGCCCGAGGCCCGGCACCACCAGAGTCAGCTGGACGAGCGTGAAAGCGGCGGCGACGGCCGCCGGCCACAGCAGCGCACGGGCGGCCACCCCCGCTCGCGGAGCACGGCGGCGATCACCGTGCTCCCGGCGTCCTCGATCCCGCCGGCCTCCTCGCGTCCGCCGCTGTGCCTCGTCCGGCAGACCGCGCGGTGGGCCGGAGATCAAGGGGGATTCCTGCACGGTCCGGCCTCCTTCGACGGTACGGCGACGGCGTCCACGGCCCGTGTCCGCGCCTCCACGCTGCCGGTGGCCGCGGTGGTCCACCAGGCCGGTGCGGCACTCGGCCGAGCGGCCCGTCCCGAACGGGTGAGCGGGAAGGACCCCGCGGCAGGGCATGAGGAAGCCGCCGGAGCGGACGGCGGGCGCGGACGGCCGCCGACGCGCCGTCGCCGGCCTTCGTGGTTAGCATCCGGACAGGCAACGCCTACGGACGGAAGACACGGAGACCGTCATGCACAGGACATCCGCCGCGCGCCTGACAGCGAACCGTTCGCGCCTGGGACACAAGGTGCGTCACGCGCTGCGTCATCCCCAGCGCGTTCTGCCCTACCTGCGCCGGGCGGGCAGGGACGGCTGGCTGCGGTTCCGGCACCGGGGAAGTCACATCGCGTACTACCGCGCGGTGATGGCGTCGGACATCGCGAGGAGTCCCGAGGCGGCGGTGGGGGGCGTGCCGTCGCACGCGCGCTGGCTGGCCATCGGGCAGATGCAGTACGACTACCTGGTGCGCCACGGGCTGCGGCCGCGGGACCGGATGCTGGAGATCGGGTGCGGCAATCTGCGCGCCGGGTGGCGGTTCATCGAGTACCTGGAGCCCGGGCACTACGTCGGGATCGACATCTCGCCCGACATCCTCATCGAGGCCGAGAAGACCCTGGTCCGCTACGGCCTCCAGCGGAAGCTGCCGCACCTGACCCCCGTCGCCGACCTCACGCTGGACTTCCTGCCCGACGGGTACTTCACGGTGGTGCACGCGCACAGCGTGTTCTCGCACTCGCCGCTGGAGGTCATCGACGAATGCCTCCGCCACGTCGGACGGGTGCTGGCCCCTGACGGCTTCTTCGACTTCACCTTCGACCGCACCGCTCGCGACGAACACCAGGTGCTGGGCGAGGACTTCTACTACCGCACCGAGACGCTGATCCGGCTGGCCGAGAAGCACGGTCTGACCGCCCGCTTCATGGAGGACTGGGAGCGACTGCCGCACGGCCAGTCCAAGCTCCGGGTCACCCACCCCACGCCGGACCGCGCCCGGCCCCGTCCGCCGGGCCCGCCGGCCGGCCGATCGGCTGACCCGGCGGGCCCGGCGGGGGGCTGAGGGCTCGTCACTCGTTCCCCGTGTCCTGGGGCTCCCAGCGCAGCAGTTCTCCCGGCTGGCACTCGAGCACCTCGCAGAGCGCGGCGAGTGTGGCGAAGCGCACGGCCTTGGCGCGGCCGTTCTTGAGCACCGCCAGGTTGGCGGGCGTGATCCCGACGCGTTCCGCGAGCTCGCCCACGGACATCTTCCGCTTGGCGAGCATCACGTCGATGTCGACGGCGATCGGCATCAGATCACCTCGGCGAGCTCAGCCCGCATCCGCGCCGCCTCGATGTCGCGCGCGACGGCCTGGGCGAGCAGCATCCGCAGCACCAGCACGATGAGCGCGACCCCCAGCACCGCCACGCCGGCCCCGCCGATCAGGAGGACCACGCCCGGGGCGACGGCCTCGCCCGGCGCCAGCACGACCCCGAGCGCGAAGACGAGGAGCGCGGCCGCCACGACCGCGCCGATCACGATGTGCACGTACCGGAAGGCACCGTGCGAGAACACGGTGCCGCGTCGCACCATCGTCACCAGGCGCCACACACAGACCAGCACGACCTGGACCGCCACGACACCCAGCACCGTGATGACGAGGAACGGGATGCGCAGGTGTGCGACGTCCTCGTCGAGGTCCCTCATGTCGATGGCCAGCAGCGGCACCATCACCGCCTGGACGAACAGCGAGCCGGCGAGCAGCGCCACGAGCACGGCCCGCAGCGCGAGCACGGTCAGCTTTCCCATCGCTTCCCCTTCGATCGAGTCACGATGGAAATCTATCGATAGTCGATAGGTTCGGCAAGGGGCCGGGTGAGGTCAGTACTCCAGTTCGGGGCGGAGGGGGCCGCCGACCGTGTGGAGGTGCCGCAGCACCTGGGCGTAGGAGTCGAAGAGCCCGGTCTCGTGGTAGGCGATGCCGTGCCGGGCGCAGAACGTCCGCACGAGTTCCTGGGCATGACGCAGGCTGGGCCGCGGCATGGACGGGAACAGGTGGTGCTCGATCTGGTAGTTCAGCCCGCCGAGCGCGAAGTCGGTGAACCGGCTGCCGCGGATGTTGCGCGAGGTCAGTACCTGCCGGCGCAGGAAGTCGACCTTGGCGTCCTTGGCGAAGAGGGCCATGCCCTTGTGGTTGGGGGCGAACGAGCACCCCATGTACAGCCCGAACAGTCCCTGGTGCACCGCGAGGAAGGCCACCGCCTGGAGGGGCGACAGGACCACGAAGAGGGCGGCGAGATAGCCGACGAGATGCGTCGTCAGCAGTGCCGCCTCGGCCAGCTTGGTCACCCGTGAGGTACGCGAGCCGGTGCGCTCGAACATCGCCTGGACACCGGCGACGTGCAGGGCGAGTCCTTCCAGGAGCAGCATCGGGAAGAACAGCCAGGCCTGGTGGCGGCCCAGCCAGGCGTACGCCCCGGTGCGGACGCGGGCCTGGTCCTCGGTGAAGGCGATCGCGCCGTCGGCGATGTCGGGGTCACGGTCGACGTGGTTGGGGTGGGAGTGGTGCCGGTTGTGCTTGGAGATCCACCAGCCGTAGCTCAGGCCGATCAGCAGGTCGGCGTGGATGCGGCCGAGCAGGTTGTTGACGCGCTTGGAGGAGGAGATCTGGTGGTGCCCGGCGTCGTGCCCGATGAACCCGGTCTGGGTGAACATCACGGCGAGGAACGCGGCGGTCAGCAGCTGCCACCACGACTCCCCGATCAGGGCGAACGCGGTCCATCCGGCGGCCAGCAGCAGCAGGTTCGCCCCGACCTTGACGGAGTAGTAGCCCGGGCGCCGCTTCAGCAGCCCGCGCTGCTTGACCTCGCGGGACAGCGCGGCGTACTCGCTGCCCCGGCCGTCGGCGGAGGGTTTCGCCGGCTCGGCCTGATCGGCCGGCTCGATGCCCCGGTTGATGATGTCAGTGGTCATGGTGTCCTTTCGGGATGCGTGCGGGCCGGTGCAGGCGGCGCGGGGGCGGGGCGCCGGGTGCTGAAGCCCGTATCGAAGCAGCGCGAGGCAGGCCCGCGGCGCGGGCCTGCCTCGGAATCGGGTGTCCTCAGAGCGCGCGGACCTGGTCGGCCCGTATGCCCTTGGGGCCGGGAGTTCCTTGGGCCATGGGGTGTGTCTCCTTCGAGACGGCGATGTAGGGCGGAGACCGCGCGTGCTCGCGCGGTCCCGGGCTGCTGGTCGCCAGCCGTCGAAGAACACTCCGAAACGACAAAACGCCCGCTGTCAGAACTCCGCGGGCGCTTCCACGTTCGCAAACTTCAACTACAACCACTCGTTACAACGTCCGGCGTGCCGGGATGGTTCCCGGCCGGGCGGGGAAGGTCCGGCGACGCCCTGACCGGCCCGCTCCGCTGCCGGAGGGGAGTACGGTTGAGGTACCGAGCGCACCTCGCACGCCGTCATCCGTCTCGGCGTCGCCCTCGGGGAACGGCACAGGCCGCAGCGCATCGACGCCGGCCGGAAAAGAGCCGCACCCGCATGTCCCTGATGAGCCTCGGCGTCCTCGCCTCCTCCCGCAAGGAGAACGAGTTCCGCCTTCCGCTGCACCCCGCCCACCTCGACCGGATCGCTCCGGACGTACGGGAGAAGATCTTCCTCGAAGAGGGCTACGGCGAGCGGTTCGGCGTCGCCGACGACGCGCTGCGACCGCTCGTGGCGGGCCTGCGCCCCCGTGCGCGGCTCCTCGACGAGTGCGACGTGCTGATGCTGCCCAAGCCCATGCACGAGGACGTCGCCGCGCTGCGGCAGGGCCAAGTGCTGTGGGGATGGCCGCACTGTGTGCAGGACCGGACGATGACCCAGCTCGGCATCGACCGGCGGCTGACCCTGATCGCCTGGGAAGCCATGAACCACTGGACGTCCGCGGGCGCCTTCAGCGTCCATGTGTTCCACAAGAACAACGAGCTCGCCGGTTACTGCTCGGTGCTGCACGCCCTCCAGCTCGGCGGGCTGACCGGCAGCTACGGGCGCCGCCTGCGCGCGGTGGTCATCAGCTTCGGCGCCACGGCGCGCGGAGCGGTCACGGGCCTCGGTGCCATGGGGGTCTCCGACGTCACGGTGCTCACCCAGCGCGCCGCGGCGGCGGTCGCGTCACCGATGCCGTCGGTCGTGATGGGCCACTTCGAGGAGCAGGAGGACGACCCGTCGCGTCTGCGGGCGGTCACCCCGTCCGGTTCCGCGCCGCTGGCGGAGTACCTGGCCGGGTTCGACATCGTCGTCAACTGTGTCCTGCAGGACACCGACGCGCCGCTGACGTTCGTCACCGACGAGGAGCTCTCCCTGTTCCGGCCGGGAACGTTCTTCGTCGACGTCTCCTGCGACGAGGGCATGGGCTTCGCCTGGGCCCGGCCGACCACCTTCGACGACCCGATGCACACGGTCGGGCCGGGCTGCCACTACTACGCGGTGGACCACAGTCCGTCCCACCTGTGGAACTCGGCGACGTGGGAGATCAGCGAGGCGCTCCTGCCCTATCTGCGCAAGGTCATGAGCGGTGCCGCGGCATGGGAGTCCGACGCCACGATCAGCAAGGCCATCGAGATGCGTGACGGCGTCGTACGGAACCCGAAGATCCTCTCCTTCCAGCGCCGGGCGGCCGCCTACCCGCACCCCGTCGAGACCCCGGCCGTCGACACCGCCCGGACGACGAACTCCGCCGTCCAGCGGGTCTGACGCACCGCGGGACCGCGGGACAGATTGTGGGGCTGCCCCGCCTGGCCCGGTGAGGGATCCCGGTGAGCGGCTCCCGTGAGGGCGGTCCGCCCGCGTCCGGGCGGACCGCCCTCAGGCTTCCCACGAGGGACTCCCACGGGATGAGTTCCCACTCCTGCGAGCCGTCCGTGACCGCGTTCCGCAAGATCAGCGGCGATCCGGCAGACGCTCCGGTCAGGTACAGGCTCGTGTTCTTCATGGACCGCAGCTTGGAGAACCCGTCGGCGTGGAGAACCCGTCAGCGGTCTTGACGAGGCGTCCGGGCAGCCGGACGGAGCAGTTGCCCGAGGGCCAGGATCGCCCGGGGATGCCGGGCGACGGTCCCGGCCAGTTCCTCGAACGCCTTCCTCGAACGCCTTCCGCGAACGTCTTCCGCGGATCCTCCACGGGCACGCCACGGCCACTTCATGGGCACGCCGCCACAGACCTCGACGTGCGGATCCGGACGCCACGTCCCGGCAACCCGCCCGGCGTCGGCGGCGACCTGTGGCTGAGATCCCGTCCCCCACCGAGGGAGTCCACCCCATGCGCACCCTCCTCGCGCGTCTGGTCGCCGTCCTCGCGGCCCTGGCCGCCCTGTCGGCCGCACCCGGCGCGGCGGCATCCGCGGCGTCCGCGGCACTCGCGACAACGGCGACGTCGGCGGCAACGGCCGCGCCCGGCGCGCCCGCACCCTCCGGCGCACCGGCCGCACCCTCGTTCCAGGCGGCCGACGACTGGAACCCGCCCGCCCACCTGGTCCAGCCGCTCAACGAGGTCTGGAACCACGTCCAGTCGACCTACCCCGACCTCCACGGCTTCCGCAACTACGGCTGGGACCAGGTCATGGCCAACAAGGGAAGCATCAACTACTGCGTCCGCTGGGAGTCGGACGCCCCGGTCACCGCCGCTCTGCGCGACCGGATCCACACGGCGCTGAAGAAGCAGTTCGCCAAGTGGACCGCCGCCATGGTGGACAACGGCACGGGCACCAACGCCTGGCCGTACACCACCGTCCCCGTCACCATCGTCGGCTGGGCGGTCAAGGACCGCTCCACCCTGCAGTGGACCGACAACTCCGTCGACATCTACGCCGGGAACCTCGACGGCGGCGGCGCCCCGCAGTGCGCGCCCGACTGCGGCCGCTTCTTCCACCAGGACGGCGACTACTCGAAGTGCCCGGGTGGCGCGGCCCGCCACTACGACCAGTCGCTGTGGCTGACGAAGGGCTTCCAGGGCGGCGCCGGCGGCGACTGGGGCCAGCGGGTCGGGCAGGAGTACTTCACCGGCGCGCTGGACAAGGAGAACATCCACATCTATCTGCACGAAGTCGGCCACACCTTCGGCCTCGACGACTTCTACGACTGGACCCCGACCGGCCAGTGCTGCTTCCTCATGAAGGCGGGCAGCGCCGACCGGATCACGGAGTTCGACACCTGGATGCTCCGCGACTTCTGGCGCCACCTGAAGAGCCGGTACGGCCTCTGACACCGCCTCTGACATGTGCCTGACCCACACCCGCCTCCCGCCTCCCGCCGACGGCTATCGGCTGCGGGCTGCCGACCGAGGCGGAGCGGGGCACGCCTGCCGCGCCGGCCAGACCCGACGTGGGATTCCGCGTCGCGCGTTCCACGCCGGCTGGCCGGCGAGGGTCCGGGCGCCCAGGACGGCCGGGCAGCTCCGGCTTCTCGGCGTCCTCGGTGTCCGGCCGGCCGTGCAGACCACCAGGTGCAGGTCACTGCCCGCCACCCGGAGCAGGTCGCGGTCCAGCGTCAGCGTGCCCACCGCCGTCCGCGCCCCGGGGACACCGGCGTACCACTCCGCGGGCGTCTCCTACCCGGGGTCCAAGGGCGGCGGTCGGTCAACACGATCACCGTGCAGTGCGCGAAGGCGTTCCCGGCCCTGCGGATCGACGCCGTCGGGCGAACCCGGGACGGACCTCGGGCGAACCCGGGCTCCCCGGACGGAACCCAGGCATCCCCGGACGGACCCAGGGCGGTCCCCGAGGGCCTGGTCGGCTGACCGGGTCCGCCGCGGGCCGGTCAGATCACCGCGTCGGCGCGCAAGGCCTCGATGTCCTCGCGGCCGCGGCCGAGTTCGGTGAGGATCGCGTCGGTGTGTTCGCCCACCGCCGGCACCGAATCCATCCGCGCGGGCAGACCGGCCAGGTCGGCCGGCGGGAGCAGTGCCTGCACCAGCGCGCCGCCGGGCACGCCCACGTGCCGCCAGCGGTCGCGGGCGGCCAGCACCGGGTGGTCGAGGAACGCGGCCACGTCGTTGACGCCGGCGCACGCGATACCGATGTCCTCCAGTTCCTGGAGGATCTCCTGCGCGCCGGAGCGGGCGACCCGCTCGGCGACGATGGCGTTGAGTTCCCGGCGGTGGGCGACGCGGTCGGAGCCGG
>NZ_JBSFTY010000046.1:0-76207 GCF_053591515.1 Streptomyces sp. NPDC003011 | reverse complement strand
AGGCCCAGGAGGCCCAGGGGAGCGAGGCGGCGAAGTGAGCGCCCAGGACCGGGTCACCGACGGGCTCTACGGCCTCGGCTGGAGCGTGGTCAAGACGCCCGCCCCGCCCTGCCGCGCGGCCGTCCGCGGCCGGACGTGAACGCAGCGCGGCCGGACGTGAACGCAGCCCGGCCGGACGTGAACGCAGCGCGGCTGGACGTCGGCGGCTGGGCGCCTACAGCCGCTGGATGATCGTCCCGGTCGCCAGTCCGCCACCCGCGCACATGGTGATGAGGGCGAACTCCCGGTCAGCGCGCTCCAGTTCGTGCAGGGCCGTGGTGATGAGCCGGGCCCCGGTGGCCCCCACCGGGTGTCCGAGCGCGATGGCGCCGCCGTTGACGTTGACCTTCTCCAGGTCCTGCTCGAAGACCCGGGCCCAGCTCAGCACCACGGACGCGAAGGCCTCGTTGATCTCGACGAGGTCGATGTCCTTCAGGGACATGCCCGCCTTTCCCAGCACCGCCCGCGTCGCGTCGATCGGCCCGTCCAGGTGGAAGTGGGGGTCCGCGCCGACCAGCGCCTGGGCCACGATCCGCGCCCGGGGACGCAGTCTCAGGGCGCGCGCCATCCGCTTGGACGCCCACAGGACCGCCGCCGCGCCGTCGCTGATCTGCGACGAGTTGCCCGCCGTGTGGACGGCCGTCGGCATGATCGGTTTGAGGCCCGCCAGCGCCTCCATCGACGTGTCACGTAGGCCCTCGTCCCGGTCGACGAGCCGCCACATGCCCTGACCGGCCCCCTGCTCGTCCTCGGTCGTCGGCACCTGCACCGCGAACGTCTCCCGCTTGAACCGCTCCTCGGACCAGGCCGCGGCGGCCCGTTCCTGGGAGATCAGCCCGAGGGAGTCGACGTTCTCCCGGGTCAGGCCCCGATGGCGGGCGATCCGCTCGGCCGCCTCGAACTGGTTGGGAAGGTCCACGTTCCACTCGTCGGGGAACGGCTTCCCCGGCCCGTGCTTCGACCCCGACCCCAGCGGCACCCGCGACATCGACTCGACGCCGCAGCTGATCCCGACGTCGATCACGCCCGCCGCGACCATGTTGGCGACCATGTGCGAGGCCTGCTGGGAGGAACCGCACTGCGCGTCGACCGTCGTGGCGGCCGTCTCGTACGGCAGGCCGACCGCCAGCCAGGCCGTGCGCGCGGGGTTCATGGACTGTTCGCCGGCGTGGGTGACCGTGCCGCCGACGATCTGTTCGACCGCGTCGGCGGGGATGCCGGTGCGGCCGAGGAGCTCACGGTAGGTCTCGCCCAGCAGGTAGGCGGGGTGCAGGTTGGCGAGCGCGCCACCGCGCCTGCCGATCGGGGTGCGGACGGCTTCGACGATCACGGGTTCGGCGGCCATGGGTGCGGGTCCTCTCCTCCGAACGATCCATCAGAACTAGTACGTGTTCTAGTTCTTCTTGCAGTCTGCTGACCGGCCGTCCACAACCGCAAGGGTCGTGCAGGCAATTCGGGGCTCCGCGTCTCTTGCCACTTCTAGAACTCGTTACTACCTTCACGGCAGCTCTGTACCTGATGGACCGTCAGCCAGCTGGAGTGAGTTGCCGATGCCCTGCCCAGCGCTTCCCGACGGGTTCGACTTCACCGACCCCGACCTACTGCAACACCGCGTCCCGCTGCCGGAGTTCGCCGAGCTGCGCCGGGCGGAACCGGTCCGCTGGATCCCCCAGACGAGCAATCTGGCCGGCTTCCAGGACGAGGGGTACTGGGCCGTGACCCGGCACGCGGACGTCAAGTACGTGTCCACGCATCCGGAGCTCTTCTCCTCGTCCCTCAACACGGCGATCATCCGCTTCAACGAGCACATCGAGCGGGACGCGATCGACGCCCAGCGGCTGATCCTGCTCAACATGGACCCGCCGGAGCACACCCGGGTCCGCCAGATCGTGCAGCGCGTGTTCACACCGAGGGCCATCCGGGCGCTGGAGGACAACCTGCGCTCCCGCGCCCTGACGATCGCGGCGAACGCCCGCGCCCGCACCGGCTCCTTCGACTTCGTCACCGAGGTCGCCTGCGAACTGCCCCTCCAGGCCATCGCCGAGCTCATCGGCATCCCGCAGGAGGACCGGACCAAGATCTTCGACTGGTCCAACAAGATGATCTCGTACGACGATCCGGAGTACGCGATCACCGAGGAGGTCGGCCAGGAGTCCGCCGTCGAACTCATCGCGTACGCGATGAACATGGCCGCCGACCGCAAGCAGTGCCCGGCGAAGGACATCGTGACGACGCTGGTGTCGGCCGAGGACGAGGGGACCCTCAACTCGGACGAGTTCGGGTTCTTCGTGCTGATGCTGGCCGTCGCGGGCAACGAGACCACGCGCAACGCCATCACCCACGGCATGCACGCCTTCCTCACGCACCCCGGGCAGTGGGAGCTGTACAAGAGGGAGCGCCCGGCGACGGCGGCGGAGGAGATCGTCCGCTGGGCGACCCCCGTCAACTCCTTCCAGCGCACGGCCACCCAGGACACCGAACTCGGCGGCCGGCGGATCCGCAAGGGCGACCGGGTCGGGCTGTTCTACGCCTCCGCCAACCACGACCCCGAGGTCTTCGAGAACCCCGACACCTTCGACATCACCCGCGACCCCAACCCGCACCTCGGGTTCGGCGGCGGCGGCCCGCACTACTGCCTCGGCAAGTCCCTCGCCGTCCTGGAGATCGACCTGATCTTCCACGCGATCGCCGACGCCATACCGGACATCACGCAGGCCGGCGACCCCCGCCGGCTGCGCTCCGCCTGGATCAACGGCGTGAAGGAACTCCGCGTCAGCACGGGCTGACCCGCCCGCTCCCGGGCCGACGGCGTCCCGCGCCGTCGGCCCGCCCCGGCGGTCGTCCCCGGCGGCTCCGGAGCGCCCCAACCGGCACCTGTCCGAAAAGAAACGAACGTTTCCGTTCACCCCGACGTCTTCCCCCGTGTCCCAGCCACGCGGCGCGCGCACTCCGTCGGCACGTGCCGGTTTCCCGCCCGCGCCCCAGACGTCGAACGGAATCGCCGGACCGTGGTCTCTGCCCAGCTGTCCCCTGTCCCTGCGGACCACGCGGCCGCACGCCGACGGCGCCTCTTCGACACGGTCCGGGAACGCCACCGGGTGCCGTTTCTCGCCACCGTGCCCCTCCTGCCGCTGTACGCGGTGTGGTGGCTGTCGCTGGCCACCGGCGGCGGCGACCTCGCGGCCCAGGAGGCCTGGGCGGGGTTCGTGTCCCGGCACGGCGGATCGGCGTACAACCTCTCCTGGTACGGCGGGACGCACACCGCCAACTACAGCCTGATATCGCCGTATCTGATGGCGGGGTTCGGGGTGCGGACGGTGACCGCGGTGTCCGGGCTCGCCGCCTCCTGGCTGGCCGCCGTGCTGGTCGTCCGCGCCGGGGTGCGCAGACCTCTGGGCCCGGCACTGCTCGCCTCCCTCGCGCTGTGGTGCAACGTCGTGTCGGGGCGTACGACGTTCGCACTCGGCGTCGCCTTCGGACTCGCCGCCTGCGTCCTGCTGACCCGCGAGCGGCGGGTGGCCCTCGCAGTGCCGTACGCGGCGCTCGCGACGGCGGCGAGTCCGGTGGCGGGCCTGTTCCTGGCCGTCGTGGGAGCGGGCTTCCTCGCCGCGGGGGACCGGGTGCGGGCGGCTGTCCTGCTCGCACCGCCCGCCCTGGTCGTCGCCGCGACCTCGTTCCTCTTCCCGTTCTCCGGCGAGCAGTTGATGCCCCCGGCCCGCATCTGGCCTCCGGCGGTGCTCGGCCTGGCCGTGGCGGCGCTGGCCCCGCGCGGCTGGCGGGTCGCGCGCTGGAGCGGCGCCGTGTACGCGGCCGGGACCGTCCTCGCGTACCTGATCACCTCACCCGTCGGCACGAACGTCGAGCGGTTCGCGGAGCTGTTCGCGCCCGCGGTGCTGCTCGCGGCACTGCTGAGCACGCGGCGGCTCAGCCGCGTCCGCCGCAGCGCCCTCGTCGCCGTCCTGGTCTTCTCCGTCCTGTGGGTCGGCAAGAAGACCGCCGACGACGTGCGGATCTACACCACCGTGCCGTCCTGGGCCGCCGACACCCACGGCGTCGTGGAGGCCCTGCGCGGACTCGGCGCCGACCGCACCCGCGTCGAGGTGGTCCCGGCCCGCAACCACCGGGAGGCGTCCGCGCTCGCCCCGCACGTCAGCCTGGCGCGGGGCTGGAACCGCCAGCTCGACATGGAGCGCGGGCGCCTCTTCTACGACGGTTCCTTCTCGGCCCCGGCCTACCGGGCCTGGCTGGACCGCTGGGCGGTCGGCTTCGTCGTCCTGCCCCTCGCCACGCCCGACGGATACGCCGAGGAGGAGGCACGCCTGGTGCGCGAGGACCGGCCGGCCTGGCTGGAACCGGTGTGGCGGGACGCGCACTGGCGGATCTTCCGGGTGCGCGACGCGGTACCGCTGGTGTCCGCGCCCGCCTCGGTCGTCCGGGCGACGAGCGCCGACGTGGTGCTCAGGACCGAGCGGGCGGGCTCCGTGACCGTGCGGGTCGTGTACTCGCCGTGGCTGCGCGCCGACGCCGGCTGCCTCACCCGGGACGGGGAGTTCACCCGGCTGACCGTGCCCGCGCCGGGCGAGTACCGGATCAGCTCGGAGTACGGTCCTTCGCCGGCTCGGGCTGACTGCTGACCTCGGCCGCCTGGGCCGTCGTACGGGCGCGCGGCCCCTGGAACACGTACGACAGCCCGAAGCCGGCGGCGACGACGGCGGCGCCGCCCACCGCGTCCAGGATCCAGTGGTTGCCGGTCGCCACGATCGCCGAGGCGGTGAAGAGCGGATGCAGCAGGCCGAGCCCCTTCATCCACCATCGGGGCGCGACGATCGCGATGACGAGTCCGCACCACAGGGACCAGCCGAAGTGCAGCGAGGGCATCGCCGCGTACTGGTTGGTGAGCGCGGTCAGTGTGCCGTAGTCCGGCTGGGAGAAGTCCTGCACGCCGTGCACAGTGTCGATGATGCCGAGGCCGGGCATCAGGCGCGGCGGGGCCAGCGGGTAGAGCCAGAAACCGACCAGGGCCAGCAGAGTGGTCAGGCCGAGGGAGGCGCGGGCCCACCGGTAGTCGACGGGGCGGCGCCAGTACAGGAGTCCGAGGACGGTCAGCGGGACGACGAAGTGGAACGACGTGTAGTAGAAGTCGAAGAAGGTGCGCAGCCAGCCGACCCCGACGACGGCGTGGTTGACCCAGTGCTCGATGTCGAGGCGCAGGAAACGCTCGATGGAGAGGATCTGTTCGCCGTGGTGCTCGGCGGCGGCCCGGCCCGCCGAGTTGCTGCCGCCGGTGGCCGCGAGCCGGACCTGCTGGTAGGCGGCGTACGTGACGCGGATGAGCAGCAGTTCCAGCAGCAGGTTCGGGCGGGTGAGGACCCGGCGCAGGAAGGGCAGGAGCGGGACGCGTCCGAAGCGGGTGGGCACGGGGGGCGCGTACTCGGTCGGGATCGGGGACCGGTAGTACGGCGAGGTGCGGGAGAGGAAGGGGACGGCGGTGGCGGCGGCGACGGCGGCCAGCAGCACCACGTTGTCCCGCAGGACGAGCAGCGGCGTCATGTTCGGCAGCATCATCTTCGCGGGCAGCGTCATCACCAGGACGACGGCGACCGGCCACACCAGCCGGTCCGAGGCCCGCTTGCCGACCCGGCCGACGACCGCGAGCAGCACCCACAGCAGCTGGTGCTGCCAGGTGGTCGGCGAGACGGCGATGGCGGCGCAGCCGGTGATCGCGACGGCGAGCAGCAGTTGTCCGTCACCGGCGTAGCGCACCGCGCGGCGCACGCCGAGGGCGGCGACGGCGGCGCCGAGCAGGAGGAAGAGGGCGATCTCCAGCGGGCCGGACAGTCCGAGCCGGAGCAGGGCGCCGTGCAGGGACTGGTTGGCGAGGTCGTCGGCCGCGCCGCCCAGGCCGGTGCCGGCCATGTGGTGCACCCAGTACGTGTACGAGTCGTGCGCCATCGCCGCCCAGGCGACGGCGGTGCACCCGGCGAACGTCAGCCCGGCGGACAGGGCCGCTCTTCGGCGGCCGGTGAACCACAGCAGCGGCGCGAAGAGCAGCACGGTGGGCTGCAGGGCCGCCGCGACGCCGATGAGCAGGCCGCCGGCCCGCTGGCCGCGCACGGCGAAGCAGCCGAGCAGCACCAGCAGGACCGGGATGATGCTGGTCTGGCCGAGCCAGAGCGTGTTGCGCACCGGCAGCGACAGCATCAGCAGGCTGACCGCGACCGGTGCGGCGAGCAGGGAGGTGCGTCTGCTGACCGGCTGGGGCAGGGCGCGCGCGGCGAGCAGGCCGAGGGCGACGACCAGCAGCAGCGTGCCGAAGATCCAGCCCCAGCCGAGGGCCTGCTCGGCGGTTCTGGTGAGCGGTTTCAGCACCAGGCCGGCGAAGGGGGTGCCGGTGAACCGCGTCGAGTCGTACAGCGAGCCCTTGACGTGCAGGACGCCGTTGGGGCCGACCCAGGTCTCCAGGTCCGTCAGGCGCTCGCCCCGGGGCGTCGTGAGGACGACCGTCACCTGCCGTACGGCGAGGAGGACGGCGACCAGCCACAGGGCGAGGCGTGCGGCGCGCAGGCGTGCCTGTGTCGTACCGGCGGGCGTCGCCCCGAGAGCTTCCGCCGGTCGCCCGCTGTGCTCCGCATTCGCCACGCCTCGTAGGCCTCCCGCCCCGTCCGTCCCGCGCGTCCCATGTGCCGGAATGCTCTGCGAACCCTAGGGGCTCACTCCGCCCCCCGGGGAAGACGCGGGCAACCCCCGCTTCACCTGACGTCCTTCCTTCTTTTGTCCGGACGACGATAGTCCGCGGACACTCCGGCTGCCTCCGCGGGGCGCGAGAAGGATCACAAACCGGCCTGGCGGGAACCGGTCCCGCGGGGGCTTACGGGCCTGCGCACACGGCATTTACGTGCCGTGCGCATCGACACTCTCACGATCCGTGAACGGGACACATGCCCCTATGGTCACTTTTCGGCCTGTCCGCCGGCGCTGTCGCCAGGCCCGTCCCTGTCCCCGTCGAAAGGTAGGCGAGCGAAGCCTTGCCGACTGCCACAGTCGCCACTCCCCCGTCCTCCGCCCCCGGCCCGGGCACCGCCACCGTCACCAATCCCGCGCTCGTGCGGCGTGCCGTGAAGGCCGCCGCGCTGGGCAACGCGATGGAATGGTTCGACTTCGGTGTCTACAGCTACATCGCGGTCACCCTGGGCAAGGTGTTCTTCCCGTCCGGCGACCCGACCGCCCAGCTGCTCTCCACGTTCGGCGCCTTCGCCGCGGCCTTCCTGGTCCGGCCGCTGGGCGGCATGGTCTTCGGCCCGCTCGGTGACCGCGTCGGCCGCCAGAAGGTCCTGGCCCTCACCATGATCATGATGGCCGCGGGCACCTTCGCCATCGGCCTGATCCCGTCGTACGCCTCGATCGGCGTCGGCGCGCCCCTGCTGCTCCTGCTCGCCCGGCTGGTCCAGGGCTTCTCCACCGGCGGGGAGTACGCGGGCGCCGCCACCTTCATCGCCGAGTACGCCCCCGACAAGCGGCGCGGCTTCTTCGGCAGCTGGCTGGAGTTCGGCACGCTCGCCGGTTACATCGGCGGCGCGGGTCTGGTCACCCTGATGACGGCGGTGCTGTCACAGGACGCCCTGCTGTCCTGGGGCTGGCGGATCCCGTTCCTGGTCGCGGGCCCGATGGGCGTCATCGGCCTGTATCTGCGGCTACGCCTGGAGGAGACCCCCGCGTTCGCGGCCGAGGTGGCGAAGGCCGGGGCCGACCGCCCGAAGGTGCCGCTGCGCGAGATGGTCACCGGCCAGTGGAAGGCGCTGCTGCTGTGCGTGGGCCTGGTGCTGGTCTTCAACGTCACCGACTACATGCTGCTGTCGTACATGCCGAGCTATCTCACCAGTGAACTCAGGTACGACGAGACGCACGGCCTGCTGGTCGTGCTCGGCGTGATGGTCCTGATGATGACCGTCCAGCCGTTCGCCGGCGCCCTCACCGACCGCGTCGGCCGCCGACCGGTCATCGCGGCGGGCTGCGCGGGCTTCCTGGTGCTGTCGATCCCGGCGCTGCTGCTGATCCGCCAGGGCGGCCTGCTCACGGTCGCGCTCGGCATGGGCGCGCTGGGGCTGCTGCTGGTGTGCTTCACGGCGGCCATGCCCTCCGCGCTGCCGGCGCTGTTCCCGACGCGGGTGCGCTACGGCTCCCTCTCGATCGGCTTCAACGTGTCGGTGTCCTTGTTCGGCGGGACGACTCCGCTGGTGGTGACGGCACTCATCGGGGCGACCGGCAACCTGATGATGCCCGCGTACTACATGATGGCCGCCGCCGTCGTCGGCGGAGTGGCGGTGTGGTTCATGGCGGAGTCCGCGGGGCGGGCACTGCCGGGGTCGGAGCCGTCGGTGGAGCGCCGAGAGGGCCGGCGGAGTGCCGCGAACCGCTGAGCCGATCGGCTGAAACCGGCGGGGGGTACCCGCTGACAGGCGGCCGGCACGCGACTATATTCGTTAGCACAGCTAGTTAGCAGTTCTAACTAGACTTACGAAAGGCACAGGTGCATGAGCGAGTCGCAGCGCTGGAACGACGTCGACGAGTACTTCACCAGCCACCTCTCACCGAACGACGACGCCCTGGACGCGGCCGTGCGCGACAGCGAGGCCGCCGGACTCCCGCACGTCGCCGTCACGGCACCCCAGGGCAAGTTCCTCCAGCTGCTCGCCGAGATCCAGGGCGCCCGCACCATCCTGGAGATCGGCACCCTCGGCGGCTACAGCACCATCTGGCTGGCCCGCGCGCTGCCCGCCGACGGCCGCCTGGTCACGCTGGAGTACAGCCCCCGGCACGCCGAGGTCGCCACCCGCAACATCGCCCGCGCGGGCCTCGACACACGGGTCGAGGTGCGGGTGGGTCCGGCCCTGGAGTCGCTGCCGGAACTGGCCGACGAGAACCCGCCCCCCTTCGACCTGGTCTTCATCGACGCCGACAAGGGCAACAACCCGCACTACGTGGAGTGGGCGCTGCGGCTCACCCGCGCCGGCAGCCTGATCGTCGTCGACAACGTCGTGCGCGGCGGCCGGGTGGCCGACGCCGGCAGCACCGCGCCGGACGTCCAGGGCACCCGGACCGCCATCGAACTCATCGGCAAGCACCCCCGGTTGAGCGGCACGGCGATCCAGACGGTGGGCGACAAGGGCTACGACGGCTTCGCGCTGGCCCGGGTGCTGGCCTGAGCCCCGCGTTCACTCCTCGTGGTAGAAGCCGACGTTGACGCTGCGCGGAGCGGTGCGGTCCTGGATGATGATCTCGCCGCTGCCGCCCCGGGGCAGCGGGACCGTACCGCCGTAGGGGAGCGTCTGCGCGTACGCGCCGACGGTCAGCCGGACCTCGGAGGACGGGTCGGGCTGGGAGCCCTGCAGCCAGGTCACCTGCCAGGTGCCCTGCGGGCCGCACAGGAACTCCAGGTGCACCCGGGAGACGAACAGCCAGTCGTCGGGCGTCGAGAGCCGGCACACCGACGTGTCCCGGCCCACCCGCAGCACGGCACCCGGGTCACTGGGCGAGTCGGCCATATGCATGCCGGCCGTGGCGCCCGAGTCCGCCGCGGAGACGGCGGCCATGGTGAGTTCGAGCACGTGCGCTCCTTCTGAAGTGCCTGAAGTGTCCTTACACAGCCGCCGCATGATAAATCGCCCGGCCCCGACCCGTCCGGCACAATGGACTCATGACCGAGCGAAAGCCACCCGGTGTTCCGTTCGAGTCCTGGGCGGAGAAGCAGATCCGCGACGCCGAGCGGCGCGGCGAGTTCGCCCGGCTCCCGGGCGCCGGAAAGCCGTTGCCCTCGGGCACCGACACGACGTACGACGAACTGTGGTGGATCAAGCGGAAGATGGCCCGTGAAGGGCTCTCGGTGCTGCCGCCGACGCTGGCCCTGCGCAAGGAGGCCGAGGACACCCTCGCGGCGGCCCTGCGCGCACCCACCGAACGACTCGCTCGCAAGCTCGTCGAGGACATCAACGTCAAGATCCGCGACGTCATGTTCAAGCCACCGCCCGGCCCCCCGCTCGGCATGAAGCCGTACGACGTCGAGGACGTCGTACGACAGTGGCGGGAGCGCGGGGAGGAGCGCCGGGAGCGCGGGGAGGCGGAGGGGGACGGCTGAGCGGCGGTGACGTGACCAGACGGCCGGCACCGACCGCCGAGAACGACCGCCAGGACCGACAGGGGTGCGCCCGAGATCGGGGAAGATCCCGGGCGCACCCCTGTCGGTCTGCCTGCTTGCCTCTACATGCGCAGGAGGCGGTCCGCCAGCTCGCGGTAGTCCCGCAGGGCGAGGCGGAGTTGCTCGGTGTCGGCGCTGGTGGCGGGCTTGCCCGTGTTCCCGTCGTCGGTGGCCTGCCAGGAGGTGCGCAGGGTACGGCGGCGCTGGGTCACGGCCTCGGTGAGGCGGGCGGCGGCCTCCTCCAGCACGTGATCGGCCTCCGCCACGGCGTCCCGCGGGCCGTCCACGAATCCGGCGACGGCGTGCTGGAGACGCTGCGAGAGTTTGTCGCACTCGTCCCGAGGGAGGAGACCACTGCCGTGGCTCTGCTGCTTTTGGGCACCGCCGGTTCCGGTTCCACCACCGGTTCCTCTACCGGTTCCGCTGCCGGTCAGGGCTGTCTCCTCACGGCCGCGCGCTCCGGCGGCCGGGTCGGCATGCGTGCCGCCCGACGCGTCGCGGGGCGCCGCCGGATCCGCGGTGTGCGCGCTGTTCGCCGGGTTCGCGGCGCTGTCGCGGCCGGAGGCGGTCTCGCCGCCGAGTCCGCCGGTGCCGTCCCGTCCGCCGCGCGAGGTGTCGTGGCCCGGGACCGCACCACCGCTCGTCCCCGGCTCACGCCCCCGCGCGGCGCCGCCGTCGGCTGCCGTGCCGCCCGACGACGTCCTGCCGCCCCGCTCGGCCGGGGCGTCCGTGTCGCGGGCCGTGGTCATCGGGCCCTCGGACGGCTCGCCGTGCGGGGTGGCCGTCGGAGGGTCCGTCAACGGGTCGTGCCCCGGGGGTGTCGCGGGGCGTGTCGCCCTGCCCCTCGGCTTTCCGTCACGCGGGGCGCCCTCGGTTCCCGAGCCGGTCGTCGCGTCCGTCATGTCGCTCAACTCCCCTTCACGTGGCGCCTGGTGAGACCTCGCGGCAGATGGGCGCGGCCGTCCCCGCGGGACGGTGCCGTACCGCCGTCGGACCGTTCGAGCGGTTCCGCGGACTCCCCGGAGCCGGCTCGGTGGTCCCGGTGGTTGTCGTGCCGGGCCGGGCTCACCAGGTCCTCGAACAGGGCCCGGGCCTCGACCATGGCCTCGCGCATCTCCTCGGTGCCGGCCCGCCCGTCGCCGTTCTGCTCGGAGCCGACGCTCGCGCGGGCGACGCGGTGCACGCGCCGGTAGCCGTGCACATGGTGCGGGTGGTGCACCGACAGCGCGGCGACCTGCTCCTCGTACTGGGCGCCGTCCGGGAAGCCCCGCACACCGGCCAGCTCGGCGAGCAGCCGGTCCGCCTCGGCCACGGCCTCCCGGGGCGAGTCGACGAAGCGCTCCTGGGCGGCCGTCCAGCGGGCCTCGTACTGCTCACGCTGCGCCGGCTCCAGCGGCCGTGCGCGCAGCGACCCGTGCCGCTCCACGCGCTCGGCGAGCTCACGCTCGGCGGCTTTTTCGTCCCCGTCGTGCCGGGCCACCACCCGGTCGTACTCGGGCCCGAAGCGTCGCTTCAGGTTCTGCCCGCCGGACCCGCGCCGGGTCCGCAGGGCCAGGACGGCCGCGATGATGAGGACGGCCGCCACGATCACGATCAAAGCGATGATCACGCCAGTGGACATGAGTGCCTTCCGGGTTTTCGACCCAACCGGCTCTCCGTGCGGGCCGGTTCTCCGAACGGGTTGCCCCGAAGTCGGCCGCCAAACTGGTGCGGGGCCGGGGGCGGACGCGCCAGGGCGCCAGCAGGCGCTGTCCGGCCGCCCCGCACACCGTCGTGACACGCCCCCGCACCACCCGCCCCGCACCACACCGGACAGGCCGGCACCGCCGTTCCCGACGCCGCCCCCGGTCGTCACGCCGGTACGGGAGACGCCCAGGGGGACCCGGCCCGGGGCGCGAGCACCCGCTGGGGACGGGCGGGGAGCGGCCGCACCAGTGGGTGTGCGGGCTGCGGACGTTCCGCCGGATGCTGGGCACGGAGAGCGTGCCGACCGGCCCCGACGACACGCCGCCCACGGAGCGGAACGGGCGGCCGGGTGCCGTGGTCGGCACCGGCACCACCTGCTGGACTGCCGGAGGCCACGCATATCCGGTTGCGGGCCCGGTAGGCGCCCTCCCCAGAATGGCCCCCATGACGAGCTGGACCATCGCCCCGGAGCCCTTCGACTCCCCCGTCGCCGCCGCGCTCTGGCGGGCGTACTACACGGAGGTCAGCGACCGCTGGTACCTCCTGCACGAGGGACACCGGACCGCCCCGGACGAGCTGGAGCGGGAGATCGCCGCCCGGCCGGGAGCCGAACTCACCCCGCCGGGCGGCTGCTTGCTGGTCGGCCGGTACGACGGCGCCCCGGCCGGCAGCGCGGGCGTACGGCTGCTGGAGCGCGGGACCGCCGAGCTGACCCGGGTGTTCGTGGACGAGGCGATGCGCGGCAAGGGCGGGGCCGCGCTCCTCGTCCGGGCGGCGGAGGACGAGGCGCGCGCCCTGGGCGCCACCCGGATGGTCCTCGACACCCGCGGCGACCTGGTGGAGGCCCGCGCCCTGTACGCGCGGCTCGGCTACGAGGAGACCGGGCCGTACAACGACAGCCCCTACGCCGAGCACTGGTTCCGCAAGAGCCTCAGCTGAGCCGGGTCACCGCCCGCCCGTCGTGCGGGCGCTCCCGCTCCGAGCCGCACAGCTCGCCGTTCAGGTCCTTCACCAGCTGGATCAGGTCCGTCGGCCGGTCCGGGCCCCACCAGTCGCCGAGGAGTGCGGCCAGTGACTCCTCACGGGCCTGGGCGAGCCGCTCGGCGACCTCGCTCCCCCGGGCGGTCAGCACCAGGTCGAGCCCCCGGCGCTCGGCCAGCCGCCGCTCCTCGACCTGCCGGGCGGCCTCGATGATTACGGTCAGCGGGACGGTGCTGCGCTCGGCGAGCACGCCGGGTTCCGCCGACCCGTACTTCTTGATCCGCAGCAGCAGCCAGCTCGCCGCGGGCAGCAGGTCGTAGCCCGCCCGTTCGGTGATCTCCCGGTAGATCTCGCGCCGGCCCTCCCGGGTGCCGAGCACGGACAGCGCGCGGCACACCTCGTCGTACGACGACCGCTGCACCGGGTTGCTGGCGAGCGTCTCGGTGATGTCCGGGGCGGTGACCGAGCCGCGCAGCCGGTCCTCCCTCAGGAACCAGGCGAGCACGAAGCCGAGGAGGGCGACGGGAGCGGCGTACAGGAACACGTCGGTGATCGACGACGCGTACGCGTGCAGCGCCGGCGGGCGCAGCGCGGCCGGCAGGGCGGCGATGCCGCGCGGGTCGGACTCCAGCGCGTCCACCGAGACGCCGGGCGGGAGCCGGGTGCCCTGGAAGGCGTCGGTCAGTTTCTCGCCCAGCCGGCTCGCGAAGACCGTGCCGAAGAGGGCGACGCCGAAGGAGGCCCCGATGGACCGGAAGAAGGTCGCGCCGGAGGTGGCGACGCCGAGATCCTCGTACGACACGGCGTTCTGCACGATGAGGACGAGAACCTGCATGACCAGGCCGAGGCCGAGGCCGAAGACGAAGAAGCAGCCGCTCATCTCGGCGGTGGAGCTGCGTTCGTCGAGCTGGTGGAGCAGGAGCAGGCCGAGCGCGGTCACGCCGGTGCCCGCGACCGGGAACACCTTCCAGCGGCCGGTGCGGCTGACGATCTGGCCGGAGAGCGTCGACGACAGCAGCAGGCCGAACACCATCGGCAGCATGTGCACGCCGGACATGGTCGGGCTGACGCCGTGGACGACCTGGAGGAAGGTCGGCAGGTAGGTCATCGCGCCGAACATCGCGAAACCGACGATGAAGCTGATGACGGCGGAGAGGGTGAAGGTGCGGATCCGGAACAGCGAGAGCGGCAGGACGGGTTCGGCGGCCCGCCGTTCGACGGCCACGAACGCGACGGCGAGGACGACGCCCAGCACCGCCAGGCCGATGATCCGCGCCGAGCCCCAGTCCCAGGTGGTGCCGCCGAGGGAGGCCACCAGCACCAGGCAGGTGGCGACGGACGCGATCAGGAACGTGCCCAGGTAGTCGATGACGTGACGTGTGGACTTGCTCGGGATGCGCAGGAAGACGGCGATCACGGCCAGGGCGACGACGCCGATCGGCAGGTTGATGTAGAAGACCCAGCGCCAGCTCAGATGCTGGGTGAACAACCCGCCGAGGAGCGGGCCCAGGACGCTGGTCGCCCCGAACACGGCACCGAAGAGCCCCTGGTAGCGGCCGCGTTCACGTGGCGGGACGAGGTCGCCGACGATCGCCATGGACAGCACCATCAGCCCGCCGCCGCCGAGGCCCTGGAGGGCCCGGAACGCGATCAGCTGTGACATGTCCTGCGCGGCGCCGCACAGCGCCGAGCCGACGAGGAAGATCACGATCGCGATCTGGAACAGCCGCTTGCGCCCGTACTGGTCGCCGAGCTTGCCCCACAGCGGGGTCGCGGCGGTCGAGGCCAGCATGTACGCGGTGACCACCCAGGACAGGTGCTCCATGCCGCCGAGTTCGCTGACGATCGTGGGCAGCGCGGTCGACACGATGGTCTGGTCGAGCGCGGCGAGCAGCATCCCGAGGAGCAGGGCGCCGATGGGGACGAGCACGTTGCCCGGCACGTGCCCGTCCCGCTCTCCCCGCGCGTCCCGCGCATCCCCCGCATTCGCCGTCTTGGCGTGGGTGTCCCCTGCCATGAAGACCTCCGTAGGTCGCGTCGCAGCTTCCATCGTGGTCGGTGTGACCATTTATGGCCTGTTGATTCCTGCCGGAAGCCGTGGTTCCGGGGGCTCGCGGGCGACGATGTGGAGGAGATCTGCATAATCTCTGAAGTTCGCGAGGGGAGGGACGAACACATGAACGAGCCGAAGGGGCACCTGTGCCCGGAGTGCGGAACGCCCAGGGGAGCCGACAACACCCCGTCCTGCGGCTGCACCCAGCGAGCGTCCGACGCCCTGCGCGACGCCCGCACGGCGGAGGCGGCCGCGGCGGAGGACTTCGATCCGCTGCGGATACGGCCTTACGTGGAGCTGGAGCCGCAGCCGGGGTCCGGGCCGGGGTCGGAGGGGGTGCGCGAGGGCGCCACCGGGACACCGGGTACCGCGGCCCCTGCCGAGCGGCTCACCGCCCCGCCCGCGGGCGGGCCCGACGGGGACGCGACCATGGCTCTGCCCGCCGTGGACGCGGCTGCCGGGGCGCGCGCCGCCGCCTCCCCCGGAACGCCAGCCACGCCTGCCACGCCTGCCGGTGTGTCCGACGTGGACGCCACCGTCGTGCTGCCCACCGTGGACGCGGCCGACACGCCCGGCACGGCCCGCCCGACCCCGGCACCGTCCGCCCCTGAAGCCCCTGAAGCCCCTGAAGCCCTTGGGGCCTCTGACGCCACTGCCCCGCTGCCGGTCACGGACGCGACGCCGCCCGTCTCAGGCCGAGGAGCCCACGCGCCACGCCCAGCGGACGCACCGAGGGCGCCGGGCGCACCGGTCCCACCAGGCGGACCAGCCGCACCGGGCGCGACGCCCCGTACCCCCGTACCGCCCGCCGCGGACGCGCCCGGCGCACCCTCCGCGCCACACGCACCCCGCGCGCACCCCGTCGCCCACACGGCCGGCACCCCGGGCGCACTCGACGCGACCACCGTGCTGCCCGCCACAAGCGACGCCGCTCCCGTTCCGTCCGCGGCCGGCCCATCCGGCGACGTGGCACCGCCCGCCCATGTGACACCGCCCGCCGACGTGACCTCCGTCCTGCCGACCCCCCTGGCACCCTCGGCGACCGTCCCCAGCGTCACCGACCTGCGGATGTTCGAGCCGGGTGGCGGCGCGGGCGCGGTCGCTCCGTCCCGGCCGGACGGGGAGGAGCGTCGGCCGGGCCGGCGGCGGGGCGTGCTCGTCGCCGCGAGCGGGGCCGTCGTCGCGGTGGTGGCGGCGGCCGGGTTCGCGGGCGGGCTGTTCACCTATGAGACGCCCGCGCGGGAGGGGGCGCCGCCGCAGGACGTACGGGCGGCCGTCCCGGACACCTCGCCCAGCGCGGCGTCCGTGTCCCCGGCCACGCCGAGCGCGTCGGCGTCGCCGACGTCCGCCTCTCCGTCTCCGTCCAGCGCGAGCCCTTCGCCCTCCTCGTCCCCCTCGGCGTCCGCGGCCGGCGCCTCACCGAGCCCGTCGGAGTCGGCCGAGCCGACGAGGAGCGCGACGAGTGCCGCCGCCGACGGCTCCGGCGCGGGCTCCGCGGACGGGGCCGAGAACGACGACCGGAACTCTCCCGCCCTGCGCCGCGGCGACCAGGGCCCCGAGGTCACCGAACTGCAGGAGCGCCTGCACCAGCTGTTCCTCTACAACGGCGAGATCGACGGCGACTTCACCGACCAGGTCGAGAGCGCCCTGCGCAACTACCAGTGGTCCCGCAACGTCGGCACCGACAACCTCGGCGTCTACGACCAGAAGACCCGGGCCTCCCTGGAGGCGGAGACGTCGGAGCCGTAGCGCTGCGCGAGCGCGGCCGACGGCACGTCATCCGCCCGGTCCGCCCGGCGCCCGGTCCGCCCGGTCCCCCCGGTCCGGGCGCGGAACGGTTTCCGCTACCCCACGGACAGCCGAATCCCGCCGTCCCCGCCCTCCACCGCCTCCACCCGCACCCGCGTCAGATCCCGCACCAGCGCGTCCGGACGGTGCAGGCCGGCCCGGGGGCCGACCCCGACGACCCGCATGCCCGCCGCGCGGCCCGCCTCGATACCGGCCCCGGAGTCCTCGAAGACGACGCAGTCGGCCGGGGCGACGCCCAGTTCGGCGGCGCCCTTGAGAAACCCCTCGGGGTCGGGCTTGCTCGCGCCGACGGACTCGGCGGTGATCCGGATGTCCGGAAGCTCCAGCCCCGCCGCCGCCATGCGCGCGGTGGACAGCGGGACGTCGGCGGAGGTGACGAGCGCGTGCGGCAGCCCGCGCAGGGACGCGAGGAACTCCGGCGCGCCCGGGATCGCGACGACGCCGTCCATGTCCGCGGTCTCCTCGGCGAGCATGCGCGCGTTGTCGGCGTGGTTCTGCTCCATGGGCCGGCCGGGCAGCAGCAGCGCCATCGAGGCGTGGCCCTGCCGGCCGTGGACGACCTTCATGACCTCGTCGCCGTCCAGCCCGTGCCGCTCGGCCCAGCGCCGCCAGATCCGTTCGACCACGGCATCGGAGTTGACGAGGGTGCCGTCCATGTCGAGCAGGAGGGCGCGGGCGGTGAGAACGGCGGGTCGGGCGGTGGCCGTCATCGGCAGCTCCAGAGCGCGGTGGCGAGGGGGCGCCGGGGGGCCTGGCCGACTGGCGCCGAGGTGCCGTCCCGACTGTCCGCGAGGCGCCTTCCCGGCTGTCGCCGGAGTGCTCCCCGTCCGTCCCCCGGAGGGACAAGGTGGTCCCGCCCGCCGGTCAGGGAAAACGGGCGGGAACCACTTTGTTTCTCCACGGTACAAAACAAGTGCGGCTTCCCGCCACCGTTCCGGGAAACAGTTCACCGGCCGTTCAGCCCGGCCGGCGCCCCGGCGGCCGTCCCGGCGGCGGCTCAGCCGGCCACCGCCTCCCACAGGCTCCACACCCCGAGGCCGAGCATCAGCAGCGCCGCGACCTTGGTGATGAGCCGCAGCGGCACCCTCTTCATCAGCGCCCTTCCGCCCACGATGCCGAGCCCGGCCACCGCCCACAGCGCGAGCACCGCGCCGAGGCCCACGGAGAGCGGGTCGTCGTAGCGGGCCGCGAGGTTCGCCGTCATGATCTGGGTGAGGTCGCCGAACTCCGCGACCAGGATGAGCATGAAGCCCGACCCGGCCACCTTCCAGAAGGACTGGTTCTCCGGCCTGCGGACCTCTTCCTCGTCCTCGTCCTTCTTCATCAGCAGCACGGCCGCGCCGCCCAGGAACAGCACACCCGTCAGCGCGTGCACGATCTGCTGCGGCAGCAGGGTCAGCACGCTGCCGGCCGCGACCGCGAGCGCGACATGCAGCGCGAAGGCGGCGGCGACGCCGGCGAAGACGTACGAGGCGCGGTAGCGGGTGCCGAGGACGAGCCCGGCGAGCGCGGTCTTGTCGGGCAGTTCGGCGAGGAAGACGACGCCGAAGACGAGCGCCGTCACGGAGAAGCTGATCAAGGTCCCTCAATCGGTCGGGCCGCCCCGCCGAGAGTGCTGGTCATGCGAAGAATCCCGGCACGACACCTCGGCACGGCAGCACACTGGGCACCCGCGCCGGAACGGCACGGGCGTGCACTGCTTGCCGAAGGTCTCGCTGGCCGACCCCTCGATCCGAGGTCCGGGTCCGGACCCAGGGGGTCCGATTCCGGGAGATCCGAGGCCTGCCTCCGGGCGCCGGCTCAGACGAGCTGAGCAGTATGTCGACGGTCCGGCGAAGAGCTACTCCCCTTCTGCGCCGTCCATGGTACGCGACGTCCCCGCGAAGCCGTCACGTCGTACCCCTTGTTGTGTCATGCACACGTCATTAAGTTCTCACCCTACGCACATCTCCCCGCAACACGGCGTGGCGAGCATTCCCCTCGCTCGCACTCAACGCCCCCACATCCCCAGGGAGTTCGCATGTCGAAGTTCTACGCGCGTCGACGCGTCAGCATACTCGCGGCGCTGACCGGGCTCATAGCCTCCGTCGCGCTGTTCAACAGCCCGACCGCCTCCGCCGCCCTCCCCACCCCGGTCAGCGCCGCCACCGCCCGCACCTACCTCGCCTCGCTCACCGTGGCGACCGAGGACCGTACGGGCTACGACCGCGACCTGTTCCCGCACTGGATCACCCAGTCCGGCGCCTGCAACACGCGTGAGGTCGTCCTCAAGCGCGACGGCACGAACGTCGTCCAGGACTCCGCCTGCGCCGCCACCAGCGGCAGCTGGTACTCCGTCTACGAGGGCGCCACCTGGACCGCCGCCTCCGACGTCGACATCGACCACCTCGTCCCGCTCGCCGAGGCCTGGGACTCCGGCGCCGACAACTGGACCACCTCCCGGCGCCAGTCCTTCGCCAACGACCTGACCCGCCCGCAGCTCATCGCCGTCACGGACAACGTCAACCAGGCCAAGGGCGACCAGGACCCGGCCACCTGGATGCCGTCCCGCACGGCCTACCGCTGCACCTACGTCCGCGCCTGGGTGCAGGTGAAGTACTACTACGGCCTTTCGGTCGACTCGGCCGAGAAGAGCGCGCTCACGAACTACCTCGCGAGCTGCTGACACAGGACCGCAAACGGGAATCACCAAACTGTGATCCCCGGAATTCCCCCGCCCACCTCCGTCGTTCCGTACCGTACGGGACGACGGAGGAGGGCGATCGCGTGCCGGGACTGCGCCTGGGACCACTGCTGAGGTATGCCGACGGTTCGTCCGCGACCGTGTGGGTCGAGACGAGCCGTCCGTGCACGGCCGAGGTGCGCTGTGCCGACGGTGCCGGGGGTGAGGCCCGCACCTTCCAGATCGAGGGGCACCACTACGCCCTCGTCCCGGTGACGGGTCTGACTCCGGGCACGACCCGCGCGTACGAGGTCCTCCTGGACGGCGCGCGCGTGTGGCCGCTGCCGGACTCCCCGTTCCCGGACTCCGTCATCCACACCCCCGTCGAGGGCGACACCGTCCGCGTGGCCTTCGGCTCCTGCCGCTGGGCCTCGCCCCCGGAGGGCGAGAAGGACCCGGTCGGCCCGGACGCCCTGGACACCCTCGCGGCGCGGATCGCGGGCGACCCCGAGGGCGAGCGGCCCGACGTGCTGCTGCTGCTGGGCGACCAGGTGTACGCCGACGAGACCTCGGGCGCCACCCGCGAGTGGCTCGCCGCCCGCCGCGACGTGAACGAACCGCCGGGCCACGAGGTCGCGGACTACGAGGAGTACACCCACCTCTACTACGAGTCCTGGCTCGACCCCGAGGTGCGCTGGCTGCTGTCCACCGTGCCCAGCTGCATGATCTTCGACGACCACGACGTCATCGACGACTGGAACACCTCCGCCTCCTGGCTGGAGGACATGCGGACCACCGACTGGTGGCAGGAACGCCTGATGAGCGGCCTGATGTCGTACTGGGTGCACCAGCACCTGGGGAACCTCGCCCCGCACGCCCTGGCCGCCGACCCGCTGTACGCGGCCGTGCGCGAGGTCCCGGACGGCTCGGACCTGCTGCGCGCCTTCGCCGCCGAGGCCGACGCCGACGGGACCTCGGTGCGCTGGAGCTACCGGCGCGACTTCGGCCGGGTGCGGCTGCTGATGGTGGACTCCCGGGCGGCCCGCGTCCTGGACGAGCAGAACCGCTCGATGCTCGACCCGGGCGAGGCGCGATGGCTGCGCGAGCAGGCGCTGGAGGCGCCGGAGTCGTACGACCACCTGCTCATCGGCACCTCGCTGCCCTGGCTGCTGCCGCACCTGGTGCACGACGCCGAGGCGTGGAACGCGACGCTGTGCCGGGGCGACAAGGGCGCCCGCTGGGCCCGCTTCGGGGAGAAGCTGCGGCGGGGGGCCGACCTGGAGCACTGGGCGGCCTTCCCCTCCTCCTTCGACGCGCTGGCGGAGCTGATCGCCGAGGTCGGCACGGGCGCGGACGCGCCGGCGACCGTGCTCGTGCTGTCCGGGGACGTGCACCACGCGTACGTGGCCGAGGCGGCGTGGCCCTCCGGGTCGCCGGACGCCCGGGTCCTCCAGCTGACCTGCTCCCCCGTCCACAACTCCATCCCGCTGTCGATAAAGCTCGGCTTCCGGTTCGGCTGGAGCGCGGTGGCCCGGGCCCTCGGCCGCAGTTTCGCCTGGCACGGCGGCTGCGGCCGGCCGCCGGTGACCTGGCGCAAGACGGGCGGCCCCTGGTTCGGCAACCAGCTCATGACACTGGCCCTGCGCGGCCGTTCGGCCCGGCTGCGGCTGGAGGTGGCACGGGCCGAGGGGGACGACAGCCCCCGGCTGATCACGGTGACGGAGTCCGAACTCACCCCGTAATGCGGTCGTTGCGCCCGTTTGTTGCGCCCGTGACCCGTGATGCTCGTGACGCGTCCCACAGTCCGGGCCCCCGGGGGTCGGCTCCCGCTGCCGCCGACGGCATGATGAGGCGGACCGTCCGCTTCCAGCCGCACCGCCACCGCGAACGAGCCCCACCTCGCGCCCCACACGCCCGGGAGTACCACCCTTGCCCGCACCGACCACGGACCTGCCCCTCTCCGTCGCCCTGGTCGGCGCCGGCCCGCGCGGCACCAGCGTCCTGGAACGCCTCTGCGCCTCCGCACCGGAACTCCTCGCGCCCGGCACCCGGCTGACGGTCCACGTCGTCGACCCGGCGCCGCCCGGCCCCGGCCGCGTCTGGCGCACCGCGCAGTCCGCCGAGCTGCTGATGAACACCGTGGCCTCGCAGGTGACCCTGTTCACCGACGACAGCGTGGACTGCTCGGGCCCGGTCCGGCCGGGCCCCAGCCTGCACGAGTGGGCGGACGGCGCGCTGGACCCGGACGGGTACCCGACCCGCGCCCAGTACGGCCGTTACCTGGAGTGGGTGTTCGCGCGGGCGGTGCGCGAGGCACCGCCCGGTCTGCGCGTCGAGACGCACCCGGCCCGCGCCGTACGCCTGGACGACGCCCCCGACGGCCGCCAGTGCCTCACTCTCGACGACGGCCGCGTCCTGTCCGGCCTGTCCGCCGTCGTCCTCGCCCAGGGCCATCTGCCGGTCGTCGCGGACACGGCGGCACGACGGCAGACCGCGTACGCCGAACGCCACGGCCTGCGCCACGTCCCGCCCGCCAACCCGGCCGACGTCGACCTGTCCGCCGTACCCCCCGGCGAGCCGGTGCTGCTGCGCGGCCTGGGGCTCAACTTCTTCGACCACACCGCCCTGTTGACGACCGGCCGCGGCGGCCGGTTCGTCCCCGACGGCCGGGGACTGCGGTACCTCCCCTCCGGCCGCGAGCCGCGGCTGTACGCCGGTTCGCGGCGCGGCGTCCCGTACCAGGCGCGCGGCGACAACGCGAAGGGCCCCTACGGACGTCACCTCCCGCGGGTCCTCACCGACGAGGTGATCGCCCGCTTCCGCAAGCGCGCCGACTCCGGCGAGGCCCCGGACTTCCTCGCGGAGATATGGCCCCTGGTGGCGAAGGAGGTGGAGACGGTCTACTACGAGATCCTGGTGGGAGAGCGCGAGTTCGGCGCCCCCGGCGGAGCCGTGGCGTTCGGGGCCCGGGAGTTCGGGCCCCGCGCCTTCCGGGACCGTTTCCTCGCCACCGCGCACGGCAGCGCCGAAGAGGCCGGTCTCCTCGACGAGTTCGGCGTGGCGCGGGCCGACCGCTGGTCCTGGGACCGCATCTCCCGCCCGTACGCGGGACGTGACTTCCCGCACCCCGGCGCCTGGCGTCAGTGGCTGCTCGGACACCTCCGCGAGGACGCCGCCCAGGCCGCCCTCGGCAATGTCGCCGGCCCGCTGAAGGCCGCCCAGGACGTCCTGCGGGACCTGCGCAACGAGCTGCGGCAGATCGTCGACCACGGCGGAATAGCGGGCGCCTCGCGACGGGACCACCTGGACCGCTGGTACACCCCGCTGAACGCCTTCCTGTCCATCGGGCCGCCCCGGCGGCGCGTCGAGGAGCTGGCCGCGCTGGTGGCGGCGGGCGTGGTGGAGGTGCTCGGTCCGCGCCTGGAGGTCCGCGAGGAGGACGGGGCGTGGGTGGCGCACTCCCCCGACGTGCCGGGCTCCGCCGTGCGGGTGACGACGCTCGTAGAGGCGCGGCTGCCGGAACCGGACCTGCGGCGGACCGCCGACGAGCTGCTCGCCCGGCTGCTGAAGACCGGGCAGTGCCGGCCGCACACCGTGGACGGTTACGAGACCGGGGGACTGGACGTGACACGGCGGCCGTACCGCCTGATCGACCGTCAGGGACGCGCTCACCCAAGGCGGTTCGCCTTCGGTGTGCCCACCGAGGGCGTGCACTGGGTGACCGCGGCGGGCGCCCGGCCGGGGGTGGATTCGGTCACGCTTTCGGACGCCGACGCGGTGGCCAGATCCGTCCTACGTGCGGTGGCGGGTGAAACGGAGGGGGAACAGGAGGCAAAGCGATGGCCAAATGTTGAACTTGCAAGCATTGATTAGGTGCACCTAACGTGGTGGGTCCGCTCGGTACCGTCCCCCGACCGGTCTCCCCGACCGACCGGCCCACCGAAGGAGCACCCCCCACCATGACCGGACGCCTCAACAGCGCCCAGCCGTACGTCCTCGGTCTGTTCCGCATCGTCGTCGGCCTGCTCTTCGCCTGCCACGGCGCCGCGTCGCTCTTCGGCGTCCTCGGCGGAGCCGGCGGCGACGGCGGCACCGTCGAGACCGGCGCCTGGCCCAACTGGTTCGCGGCCGTCATCGAGTTGGTCGGCGGCTCCCTCGTGCTGATCGGCCTGGGTACGCGGGCCGCCGCGTTCCTCTGCTCGGGCGCGATGGCCTACGCGTACTTCAAGGTCCACCAGCCCAACGGCCTGTGGCCGATGGAGAACAGCGGCGAGGGCGCGGCGATGTTCTGCTGGGCCTTCCTGCTGCTGGTCTTCACCGGCTCCGGTGCCCTCGGCCTCGACCAGCTGATCGCCAGGCGCTCGGCCGCGGCGGACAAGCCGGCCGCGCGACAGACGCCGATCGCGGCCTGAGCCACGACGCCACGGACCTGGGCGCCCGTCCCCGCCGCTCACGCGGGGCGGGCGCCCAGGTCTGTCACCCGGCCGCCGCCTGCGGCCGGCGGGCACCGCCGCTCGTCACCCGGTGCCGGTGACCCAGCCGAAGGGCACGGTGAAGCAGGCGGCCCGCTTCCCCGCACCACCCGGCTGGTCGTGGATCACCACGGAGGACGCCTCGCCCCGCCGGAAGCCCCAGTCGTGCCGGGCCTTCGCCCGGCCCTCGCCGTGCGCGTCGGCGGTGAAGTCGAGCCAGACCTCGTTGTCGGAGTTGACGTGCTCGGGATGGGCGGACGCCTTGTGCTGGTAGTGGCCGCCCGCGGCGGCCGGGTCGGCGCCACAGGGTTTGCGGTGCACGTGGACGCCGTAGTGGTGGTGCGCCCGCGCGCCCGTGACCCGCAGGTCGACGGTGGTCGCGCCGTCGGGTGCCGTCCGCTGGCCCACCTCGATCCACGCGGCGGCGGGGACCAGTTTCCGGTCGTACGTCACCGCCTTCGAGGCCGCGGAGGCGGCGGCGGCCGGCGCGAACCGCGCGTCCGTCCTCATCCAGTAGCCGCCCGGGTCCTGGCCACCGCCGGCGCCGCCCGCGAGCAGGGCCGCGGCGACGGCGGCGGCACCCATGGATATTCCTGCCAGCATGATCTGTACCGATCCTTACGTTCCGGGGATGGGCGGGACGTCCCGCGTCGGGGGGAGTCGCCCCACTCCGTGCTACGGGACACCCGCCCGGACCGCCCCCGGAACGCGGCAGCCGGGTGAACACGCCGTGTCGATCACCCGATCCCCCGGTGAAGGCGCTGTCACACCCCACGCGTACGCTGTATGGCTGTTATGGGCCGCCCCCGCCGCACCCCCGCGACACCCGCGGCAGCGACGCACGGACCGGCCACGGGGGGAACGGGGAGTCGCGGTGTTCGAGAGCGTGGGGGCGTTGACCGGCAGCCCATGGATCTACGCCATGGTGGCGATGTCGGTGCTGCTGGACGTGTTCCTGCCGGTGCTGCCGAGCGGTGTCCTGGTCATCACGGCCGCCACCGCGGCGGCCGCGGGCTCCGGCGCGGCGACGGGCCGGGTACCGGACGAGGTGCCCGACATCCTGGTGCTCGTCCTGTGCGCGACCACCGCGTCCGTGCTCGGCGACCTGGTGGCGTACCGGCTCGCCTGGCGCGGCGGTGAACGCCTGGACCGCGCGATCGCCCGCTCCCGCCGGCTGACCGTCGCGCAGGAACGTCTCGGCGCGGCCCTGGCCCACGGCGGCGGTGCCCTGGTCGTCCTGGCCCGCTTCGCCCCGGCCGGCCGCTCGGTCGTCTCCCTGGGCGCCGGCGCGGCCCACCGCCGTGCCCGCGACTTCCTCCCCTGGTCCGCCCTGGCCGGTCTCTCCTGGGCCGCCTACAGCGTCGCCCTCGGCTACTTCGGCGCCCACTGGCTGGGCGCCACCTGGCTGGCGGCGGGCGTGTCGATCCTCGCCCTCTTCGGAGCGGGGGCGGCAGCGGGCTACGTCATGCACCGCCGGCCGGCGTAGGGCCCACAGGCCCGCGGCGGGCGGCCGGCCCTGCCCCGTCCGCCTGACCGCGGGCGAGTGTGCCCCTCCGGTCGCGGGTCCCGTCACGGTCACGTCCGCCCGTGCCGCGGCCAGCCCTGTCCGCCGTGGGCGCGGCGGCACCCGGCCCGCGCCGGTGAGCGAGACCATCCCCCGGCACCGGCACCCGCACCGACACCGACACCGACACCGGGCACGTATCCGACCCCGGCTCGCGCACGGGCGCGCGGCGCACCCCGCCCGACGCCCGGCCACCAGCCCGCGTCACCCCAACGGGCCGCCGGCCGGCGACCCGCCCTACCCGGCCCGGCGTCCCGCCACCCCCCGCACCTCCAGCCCGGCCAGCAACTCGGCCGTGGCCTCGGCGATCACCTCGACGGCACGGTCGAACACCTCCTGGTTGTGCGCGGCCGGCGCCCGGAACCCGGACACCTTCCGCACGTACTGCAAGGCAGCGGCCCGGATCTCGTCCTCCGTCGCCTCCTCGGGCAACACGGGCGGACGGAGCGTCTTGATACTGCGGCACATACCTCCAGTCTCGCCCCTCGGACCGGCCCGTGTCCCCGGAACCCCCGGCCTGCGAAGATCCTCCCCAGGCGGCCACCATCCCGGGGCCGACCGACGGGAGGAACCCGCAGCATGACGACGTACGAGGAAACGACGCCCCGCGCACTCACCGTGGCCGTGCTGGGCCCCGGCGGCACCGGCGGACTGATCGCCGCGCTCCTGGCCAGGGCCGGGCACCGCGTGATCTGCGTGGCCGGCGAGGGGACCGCCGACACCCTGCGGACGGCCGGCATCCGGCTCCGCAGCACCCGCTTCGGCGACGTCACGGCCCGCGTCGAGGCGGACACCGTCCTGCGCGAACCGGTCGACGCCTGCCTGGTCGCGGTCAAGCACACCTCCCTGGACGCCGCCCTGGACCGCGTCCCGCCGGCGTCTGTGGGCGACGGCCTTCTCGTACCGCTCCTGAACGGCGTCGAGCACCCGGCGGCGCTGCGCGCCCGCTACCGTCCGGACCGCGTCGCCCCCGCTGTCATCCGCGTCGAGTCGACCCGCGTGGCGCCGGGCGTGATCGAGCACACCAGCCCGTTCGCCGAGGTGGACCTCGCGGGCGACGGCGTCCCGCGCGAGCGTCTGGACGCTCTGGCCGCCGCCCTCACCGCCGCCGGTCCGGTCACCCGGGTCCTGGCCGACGAGACGGCGGCCCTGTGGGCGAAGATGTCGTTCCTGGCCCCCTTCGCCCTCCTCACGACCCGTCACGGACTGCCTCTCGGCGAGATCCGTACCCGTCACCGCGGGGAGCTGACCGCCCTGGTCGAGGAGACCGCCGCGGTCAGCTCCGCGTCCGGCGGCCCCGCGGACCCGGCCCAGGCCCTGGCCCGCTACGACGCCTTCCCGCCCGCCACCAGGTCGTCGATGCAACGGGACGCGGAGGCGGGCCGCCCGCTCGAACTGGATGCGATCGGCGGAGCATTGCTGCGCGCGGCCCAGCGACACGGCGTACCGGCGCCGGTGACGGCCCGCGTGGTCGAGGAACTGCGGAACGCCGGGAGCACCGGGAGCACCGGGAATGCCGGGAACTGAGCGCCACCGAGCCGCCTTCCCTTGCCTTCCCTCCCCTCGACTTGAGCCGCATACTGTCAACTTCACACAGCCGTGACTTGTCAATGTCCCTGCGGGGAGCTATATGAAGAAGCGGCACCTGTCCGTCGGGGCGCTCTGAACGCCCCGACGTCCATGGAGTGAAGGGAGAAGGAGGACCATGCTCGCGCGCACCGGTGCCCTCGGTGATCTCGACCGCCTCACGCACCAGCTCGCACACGCCGCCCCCGCCTCGGCCGACGCCCCCATCCCGGCGGACGCCTGGCGCGACGACGAGGCTCTCTACGTACAGTTCGACCTGCCCGGCATGGACCCCGCCGGCCTCGACCTGACCGTCGAACGCGGCATGCTGACCCTCACCGCGCACCGCCCCTCGCCCGTCCCCGAGGGCGCCCAGCCGGTGCTCACCGAGCGCCTCACCGGCCGCTTCACCCGCCGGCTGGCCCTCTCGGACGCCCTCGACACCGACGCCGCCGACGCCCGCTACGACAACGGCGTCCTCACCCTGCGCATCCCGCTCGCCGCGCACGCCAAACCCCGCAAGATCGCCATCACGGGCGGCGGGCGCAGGCAGCTCACGGCCTGACGGCCGCCCGGTCCCCGCACAGGCAGGTCACCGACAACGAGAGGAGTTCGACCGTGAGCGCCCTGCTGTGGCTGCTCATCCCGCTGTGCACCGGCATCACCGCGAGCGTGTGGGCCTGGAGCGCCGGACGTGGCAGCCAGGGCCCGCCCGATCACGACACCTGGCAGGATCTCGACCGCTACCAGCGCCTGCGCGCGGCGATGAGCGGCCCCGTACGCCGCTGAGAGGCACCGGTGCGGTCCGGCCGGCCCGGCCCGTGAGGCGCGAGCCTCCATCGGGCTTCCGGCCGGCCGGCCGTGCGGTGCCCTCGCGGCGGGAGTGGACGAGCGGAGGGGGCGCTAGGGTCGTCGGCATGTTGACGCGGCCCCCTGGGCACGGCGGTGCGGCACCTCCGCGGGAGGGCCGGGCCGCAGCAACCGGGGGTCCGCGAGCGCCGGATCCTCACCTCGCGGCAGGCGATGCCGCGGGACGGGCCTGACGCGGGCCGTCACCGCGCGAGGAGCCGGGACCCACCGCCCGAGGGCGGTGCACCCCGTTCCGCCGCCACAGCAGGAGGGGACGACAGTGGCCGAGGCACTGGACGAACAAGTGAGCGAGCTGACCGGGGTCTTCCTCTTCCGGATCCCGGAGGACACCTGGTGGTGGTCGGACGACCTGTTCCGGCTGCTCGGCCACGAGGCCGACACCGTGCCGCCCTCAGGGGGACTGCTGCGTGCCCATGTCCATCCGGAGGACCACTCACTGCTCGACCAGGCCCTGGAGCAGGGAAAGGACACCGGCCGGCCCTTCACCTGCCTCCTGCGCGTCCAGGACAAGGGCGGCGCCGAACACCAGGTGATGCTGGTCGGCGACGGACGAAGCGACGACGACGGCGTGGTGGTCCTGCGCGGCTTCCTCGTCGACCTGACGCAGGCGGTGACGGGCGCCGCGCTCCGAGTCGCCGCCGACGACATCGCCCGGGCCCGCACGTCGCAGGAGGACGTGGATGTGGCCCGGGGCGTGCTGATGGCGATGTACGGCGTCGACGCCGACGTGGCGCTGCGGATCCTGCGCCGCCACTCCCAATACACCAACGTCAAACTCCGCACGCTGGCCCGGACGGTACGCGCGGCCGCCCCGACGGCACCCGGTGATCCGCAGCACGATCTGCACCGGCGGGTGTCCCGGGCGCTGTACCCGCCCGACCCAGGCTGAGATCCGCGTACCCCTCGATCCGCCGGGGTACTGGGGTGGCAGGCCGCCGGTTGGGGAAACAGCCCGGCGGACCAGCACTCCCGGGGTGTCCCGGGGCGCCCCGGCGAGTGCGCGCTCCCGTGGCCGGCGCGCGCGTGGTCGGCTGCCCCGCGGCCGGCGTAGCCACCATCGGGGCGACGCCGGTCACCACCGGGAGCGACACCTCGCCATCGGGAGCGCCACCGGTCGCCTTCGGGAGCGACCCGGCGCCCGAGGCCCCCGCGATGTCCGGGCAACTCGCCCCCGAAGCAACTCGCGCCCCTAAATCGAACAGGCGTACCATTGGGTCGTGGCTAAGACCTATGACTTTCCGAGTGACCTCCTCGCCGGTCAGGAGGAGCTGCATCAGGTCCGGGCCGAGCTGTCGGCCCTGCTCAAACGGCTTCCCTGGTCGGTCGAGCCGCTGGACGGTTTCAGTGACGACAACGGCTGGCGCAAGGTGGAACGCCCCGCCTCCCCCGGCTGGACGGCCGACGAACAGGCCGAGGTGGAGAAGCTCCGCCGGCGCGAGCACGAACTCGCGGTCTTCGTCAGCGGTCACCGCTTCTGGGCCGAGGTCGCGGGGGCGGAGCGCGTGGACGCCCGGATGAAGCTGAAGCACGCGCACGAGGCTCCGGAGATGCCGGAGGGAGCGAAGACCTGAAGCGACGAGAAGACCCCGGCCATGATCGGCCGGGGTCTTCTTCCGGTGTGGGCGCGGACGGTTTCGAACCGCCGACATCCTGCTTGTAAGGCAGGCGCTCTACCCCTGAGCTACGCACCCGAGACGAGTCGACAGCCTACCTTGCCCGGGGCACTGCCCCGCAAACCCCTGCCCGGGGCGGCCCGCGTACGACCGCCCTGTACGGGGGTTATCCCCACCCGGGACCCGGGAGTACGCAGGATCCCGCGGACTGCGCCGGATCCGTACGGTCGAAGGACGAAGCGAAGGGGAGGAGCGGGCGCGGAGAGCGTCCGCCGGTCTTCGCCGGCCGTACCAGGGGGAGATCGTCATGACCCGTTCCGTCGCCGCCCGTACCGCCGCCGCAGCCGGTGTGGCCGCGGTCCTCATGGCGGGAGTCGCCGCCTGTGGTGCCTCCGCCGCGGACGACAAGGACCCCGATCACCGGTCCTTCGCCTTCCAGGGACGCACCCTCACCATCGACTCCGACGACTCGGCACTGGAGATCGTCGCCGCGGACACCCACCGGGCGGGCACGGTCGAGGTCACCCGGTGGTTCCAGGGCACGGTCGCCGTGGGCAGGGATCCCGAGGTGAGCTGGTCCATGAAGGACGACCGGCTGAAGCTGCGGATGACGTGCTCGGGCGTGGTGGCCGACTGCGCGGCCAGGCACCGTATCGAGGTGCCGCGCGGGATCGCCGTGAAGGTCGAGGACGGCGACGGCAGTGTCCGCGCGCGGGGCTTCGAGGACCCGCTGAGCATCCGTACGGGAGACGGTTCCGTCCGCGTCACCGACACCTCCGGGCCGCTGGACCTGCGCACCGGGGACGGATCCCTGCACGCGGACGTCTCCTCACGGCGCATCAGCGCCCGCAGCGGCGACGGCTCGGTCCACCTCGAACTCGGCGCCGTACCGGACCGGGTGGACTCCCGCACCGGGGACGGCTCCGTCACGATGGTGCTGCCCCGCGGCACGTACCGCGTGACGGCCGAGACCGGCGACGGCGGTGTGGACGTGTCCGTACCCCGGGACGACTCCAGCTCCCATGTGGTGTCCACCCGGACCGGCGACGGCAACGTCACGGTCCGAACCGCGAACTGACCGGCCCGTGTGTTCGTCCTCAACCGGTGGGAGAATGACACGGGGCAGGACGGATGACAGCACGGGAGAGGGATGTGACGGCGACACCATCGCAGTCGTACTCGCCGTTGGTGCCACGCGCACCCCGTCCCGGGCGGACCGCGCTCCGCGACGCGCTCACCCTGATCGGGCTGCCGCTCGTCGCCGCGCTCGCGCTGCCCGTCGCCTTCGCCGGCGGCGGCACCCGCCGCTGGTTCGGCGGGCGCGCGGAGAACCAGCGGGCCGAGGCACAGGCCGCGAAGGACGCCGCCGCGGCGGCCTTCTACGACCTCGACACCGCCCAGCGCGATCTGCGGATCTCGATCGAGACCATCACCGCCGTCGACGACTCCCCGGCCGCCCGGCGCGCGGTCGCCGACTTCGAGGCGATCGGCCGGCGCATCGACGAGGCCAGCCGCCAGTACATCCAGGCGGTCGACGCCTACGACCTCGACCGGGACGACCTGGAGACCTCGGCCGCCACCCAGGCGCACACCGCGCTCACCCGGGCCAAGGACGAGCTGGAGCAGGTCAGGCGGGAACTGGACCGGTTCACCGGCGGTCTCGGGCCGCTGCTCGGCAAGGCCGAGACCCAGCTGGCCCGGCTCGCCCCCGCCGTCGAGCGGGCCCGGCAGGGACTGCTGGCCGCGTCCAACGCCCTGGACGCCGTACGGGGTTCGGGGCTGAAGGCGGACGACCTCGCCGCCCGTCTCGCCGCCCTCGGCCCGGAGCTGACCAAGCTGAACCAGGGCGCCGGGCAGCACGGCGTCCCGCAGACCCTGGAGCGCGCCGAGCGGGTGGCACGGACGGCCGAGGCGGTGCGGGTGGAGGCCGAGCGGCTGCCCGAGCGGGCCGCCGAGATCGACCACCGGCTGGTCTCCCTGCGCACCCGCGCCGAGGCCCTCACGACCCGCGCCGACCAGGTCGAGCCGATCCTGAGCGAACTGCGCCGGCGCTTCACCGTCGCCTGCTGGCAGGACCTCCAGCACATCCCGGAGCAGGCCGAGCAGAACGTGGCGCAGGCCGGGCTGAAACTGCGGGAGGCCCGCGCCGCCCGCGACGAGCAGCGCTGGCCGGACGCGACCGCCCTGCTGTCGACGGTCCGCGCCCTGCTGAACACGACCGACGAGTCCGTCTCCGCCGCCGGCGACCGGCTGCGCCGCCTGAACGCCGTGCAGAAGGACCCCCAGCAGGAGATCGACCGCACCCGCTTCGCCATCCGGGACGCCCAGCGTCTCGCCATGGCGGGCCGTCACACCCCCGACCCCCGTCACGCCCGCCCCCTGGACGACGCGGTCGCCCGCCTGGACCGGGCGGTCGCCACCCTGGAGGGCCGTCACCCCGACTACTGGCACTTCCTGACGGAGACGGAAGCGGTACGGCAGTCGGTCACCCGGGTCGTGAACCAGATCCGGGAGGAGCGGGGGGCGGGACACTGACACGCGCCTACGCCGTTCGGCGGGCGCCGGTTAACCTGTGCTCATGCCTCGCTACGAGTACCGCTGCCGGACCTGCGGAGACACCTTCGAACTGAGCCGCCCGATGGCGGAGTCCGCCGCCCCCGCCGCCTGCCCCACCGGCCACGACGACACGGTGAAGCTGCTGTCCACGGTGGCCGTCGGCGGTTCGGCCTCCGCCTCCGCCCAGGCCCAGGCCCCGGCACCCGGTGCGGGCGGCGCAGGCGGCGGCTGCTGCGGCGGGGGCTGCTGCGGCTGACAGCACCCGAGTCTTTCGTGGGCTGAGGAGGACCGCAGCGGATCACGCGGTCCTCCTCAGCGTGCCTTCAGCAACGGTTTCCTACCGTGACCGGCATGACAGCCATCGCAGCGCAGACGGTCACGGGCGCGGGTGCGGGCCCGCAGTGGGTCAACGACCTCATGGACACGCTGGGCGCGCCCGGCGCCGGTATCGCCATCGCCCTGGAGAACCTGTTCCCTCCCCTGCCCAGCGAGGTGATCCTGCCGCTCGCGGGATTCGCGGCGAGCAGCGGGCGCGTGGGCCTGCTCGCCGTCCTGCTGTGGACGACGGCGGGGTCGGTGATCGGCGCGCTCGCGCTGTACGGGGTCGGCGCCCTGCTCGGCCGTGACCGCACGGTGGCGATGGCGGCCCGGCTGCCGCTGGTGAAGGTCGCGGACATCGAGAAGACGGAGGCGTGGTTCCTGCGGCACGGCACCAAGGCGGTGTTCTTCGGCCGGATGATCCCGGTCTTCCGCAGTCTGATATCGGTGCCGGCCGGCGTCGAGCGCATGCGCCTGCCGGTGTTCGTGGCCCTGACCACGCTGGGCAGTGCGATCTGGAACACCGCGTTCGTGCTCGCCGGTTACGCCCTGGGCGACAACTGGACCGAGGTCACGACGATCGTCTCCGCGTACTCGAAGGTGGTGCTCGCGCTGGCCGCTGTGGCGGTGCTGGCGTTCGTCGGCACACGGCTGCGGCGGCGGCCGGGGTCGGGCCGCCGCGGGCAGGAGCGGGAAGCGCACCAGCGCCCGTAGCCGCGTTGCCGGCCCTGGGGGCGCGGCCACGCGGCCGGAGGACGCCGGCGGGCCGCACCCGCCGATCACCCGCCGATCACCCGCCCGGCTCCGTCAGGCCGCCCCGTCCCGCACCACCCGCAGGAACTCCCGCAGGATCCGCTCCCCCGCCAGCACGCCCCGCTCGGGCAGCGCGCTGATCGACGGGGCCGTCCAGCCGGCCTCCGCCAGCTCCCCGTGGCCCGGGCGCCAGCCCTGGTCCGCGGCGAGGAGGAGGTCGGCGTCGAGGAGGGAGTCGCCGGCGGCGAGGGTGAGCTCGGCGCCGGTACGGCGGGCCACCTCGCGCATGGCCGCGCTCTTGGTGAGCGGCTTGGGGACGGCGTAGATCTTGCGGCCCTGGAGGGAGACCGTCCAGCCGCGGTTCTCCGCCCAGACCCCGAGTTCCTTGACCCAGTCCTCGGGCAGGAGTTCGCGTTCGACGACCAGATAGGCGAAGAGGTCCTCGGCGATCCGGTGCTTGCGTACCCACAGCGGGTCGGCCGTCGCCGTCAGGTGCTCGCGCACCTCGTCCAGCGACGCGCACTCGTCGGCCAGCCGGGCCGTCACCCGCGCGTACCAGTCGGGGTCGGACTCGCCGTCCACCAGGAGGTGCCCGCCGTTGGCGCAGATCGCGTACTTCGGCGGCGGGCCCGGCAGGCTGATGCGCTGGTACTGCTTGCGGGTGCGGGTCGTCGTCGGCACGAAGACCGCCGCCTCCCCGAGCTCCCCGAGCAGTCCGGCGGCCGTCTCCGTCAGATACGACAGCGGCCTGCTCTCGTGCACCTCGATGCACAGCAGCCGGGGCGCCCGCGCGTCCGGCATGGTCAGCGCGAGAGCCGCGGCGGAGTAGATGAGCGTACGGTCGAGGTCGCTCGCCACCAGTACCGGCATCAGACCGTCACCGCCCTGCCGTCGGCTCCCGTCGCGCCCCGCGTGTACTTCGGGTGGATCAACCCCACGCAGGTGTACGGGAGTTCGGCGACCTCTTCCACCGGGACACCTCGCTGTCCGGCCAGCAGACGGACGTGGTCCAGGTCGGCGCCGGCGCCGGTCCGGGCCAGGATCTTCCACGGCACCCGGCGCAGCAGCACCCGGGTGGTCTCGCCGACCCCGGGCTTGACGAGGTTCACGTCGTGGATGCCGTAGTCCTCGCTGATCCGCTCGACGGCCGCCCAGCCCTTCCAGGTGGGGGCGCGGTCACCGGACAGCAGATCCTTGGCCTGCGTGTCGACGGCGTCGACGACCTCGGGGAAGCGGGCGGCGACCGCGTCGAGGAAGGCCACCGACACATCGGCGCCGGCGAGTTCGCGGTAGAACTTCGCGCCGTGGAAGTCGTCCGGGCCGACCAGGTCCGCGCGCAGGACGGTGCGCGAGATCAGGCCGGACACCGTCGAGTTGAGGCAGGCGGAGGGGATGAGGAAGTCCTCCCGGGTGCCGTACGTCCGCACGCACGAGCCGGGATCGGCGAGCACCGCGATCTCCGGGTCGAAGCCGGTGATGCCGTCGGAGGCCTCGAACTCCCGGACGGCGTCGGCGAGTTCGCGGGTGATGGCGCCCTTGCCGGTCCAGCCGTCGACGAAGACGACGTCGGCGGGGTCGTGGTGGGCGGCCAGCCAGCGCAGCGCGTTGGCGTCGATGCCCCGGCCGCGCACGATGGACACGGCGTAGTGCGGCAGGTCCAGGCCGTGCCGGAACTGGGCCCAGCGGCGCATCAGGACACCGATCGGGGTGCCGGCGCGGGCCAGCGACACCAGGACGGGCCGCGGCGAGCGCTCGGCCAGCACGATCTCGGTGACCGCGCCCACCGCCCGCGCCAGTCGCGCGGCCGACTCCTCGAGCGCCGTGTGGAACAGCTCCTGGTAGCGCTCGCTGGGCTGGTACTCCACCGGCAGCGACTCGGCGTAGTGCGCGCCGCCGCTCTGGATGGCCTCCTCGCGCTCCTCGGTCGGCGCCTCCAGCGTCACGTCCGAGAGGTCCTGGAGCAGCCAGCCGACCTCCTCGGGCGCGTACGAGGAGAAGGCGGGGCCGCGGAGTGGCTCGGGCAGCATGGCGGATCTTTCTCCAGGGGGAACGGCGACGTACAGCGGCTCGGGGGTGTAGGACGGGACGACCGCGAGGACGACCTGCGGGGTGTGCGCGGCGAGCCGGGCCAGCAGGCCGTCCGGCGCGTGCAGGGCGGGCGTGTCGGCGGCGGAGTCGACGACGGCGACGACGGTGTCGAAGCCGGCGCCCGCGACGTTGTAGGCGTAGCGCTCGCCGGGGCCGTCGGCCGGGTCGTCGTGGGCGGGGAAGACGATGCGGCTGCGGATCGCGTACCCGGGGTCGTCGACCGCGAGGACGGGAGAGCGGGTGGTGGTGGAGTACCGCACCTCGGCGTCCGTGACCTGCTCCAGTTCACGGGCCAGCCTGAGCGGCGCGTACATCAGTTCCTCGAAGCCGAGGACGAGGACGCGCCGGGCGTCGTCGGGTATCGCCTCGGCGAGCCGCGCGGCCATGGCGGGCAGGGCGTGCTCCAGGCGGGTGCGATGCCGGGGGGTGAAGCCGTGCCGTCCGCCGTCGGGAAGACCGCGCGGCCAGCACAGGTCGACCCGGGCGACACGGCCGTACGGCTCCGCCCCGGCGGCGGTCCGCCCGGAGCCGCTGGCGGCGCCGGCACCGGCCCCGGCCCCGGCTGCCGCTTCGTGGAGCGCGACCAGTTCCTGCCCCTTCTCCAGCACGCCCTCCGGGAGCCGTACCGTCCCGGAGGCCGCCGCGACCAGGTCCACCCGGGCGCCGATCTCGCGTGCGAACGCGTCCAGCCGTCCGGCGTCCGCAGCCGAGCGCATGTCGACCAGGGCGACCACCACATACCGTCGCCGCGGATAGCGTTCATGCAGGTCACGGATGGTGTTGAGGATCGTGTTCCCGGTGGAGAACTCGTCGTCGACGAGCACCAGCGGCCCGTCGCCGACCAGCAGCGTGGGGTCCTCGGGAAGGAGCAGGTGGGAGGTGGCGTGCGAGTGGGACTCCTCGAAGCCGCCGGCCGTGGCCACCCCGAGGACCGGGCGGCGGGTGGAGTGCAGATAGGGGGCCTGGCCCAGGCCGTCGGCGACACAGTGGCCGAGGCCGGTGGCGGTCTCCGCGTACCCGAGGACGACCGCCCGGCCCGCCTCCTCGGCGCCGAGCAGGGCGCGCACGCGCCGGCCGAGGGAGAAGCCGTGGCCGTACACGACGGACGGCGCCTGCGGTACGTGCTTGCCCAGCACGTGGGAGACGAGCAGATGGGCCCGCTTGGGGTTGCGGCGCAGCGCCAGCCCCAGCAGGCCGGTCAGCTCGTCGTCGCCCACGAGTTCGACACCGAGTCGCTCGGCGACCCAGCTGCCGGACCAGACCCCGTCGTTCACTGCGTTGTTCATACGTCCCTTGAATAGAAGCCGGTTGAGGTGGAGCAGCCGGTTCAGGCCGGGATACCGGCGGCGAGCAGCTCCACGAAGCCGATGTCCTCGTTCGCCACGCCGAACACCTCGGCGCGGAGCATGGTCCGCTCGGCCCAGGCGCGATGCGGCTTCACTTCGTTCATCTTGTTCGTGTACGCCGACCTGAGCACCCCGCCGCCGCCCTGTTCCGGCCGCAGGATGTCCTGGGCGTCACTGAACTCCTCGTGGCTGACCACGGACAGCGCGTGGACCGGCAGCACATGCGAGGGGTGGATGCAGGTCTTGCCGAGCAGCCCGTTGGCCTGGTCGAGGGTGATCTCGCGCAGCAGCCCGTCCATGGAGTGCTCGATGAGCGCCTCGCGCAGCTCCTCCGCCTGGCCCTCCAGGAAGGGACTGCGGCGCAGCTGCGGCTTGAACATGCGCTCCTGGACGCGGAAGTACTCCCACACCGGCCCGGTCACCGTGAACCCGGTGCCGTCGGCCCGGCCCAGCATGTTCACCACGTCCGAGATCACGGAGGCGACGATCTGCACGTCCCACGCGGTCATGTCGGGGGCCCTGCGCAGGCCGTACGAGGAGCAGAAGTCGGTCACGCCCAGGCGCAGCGCCAGCACCCGCTCGCGGTACTTGTCGACCGCGCGGGAGATGCCCTCCAGGGTCTCCGCCCGCGACTCGCGGTACAGCAGCTCGGGCGACTCCAGCACCGGCATGGCGAACAGGCGCCGCCCGCTCTCGGCCTCGGCGGTCTCCAGGGCCTCCAGGAAGGGGATGCCGCGCTCCTCGGTGAACTTCGGCATCACGAACCCGGACAGCAGCCGGGCGGCCGGTCCGAGACGCCGTACGAGGTCGGGGATCTGCTCCGGGGCCCGCACCCGGACGAACAGCAGCGGAAGGTCCGCCACGCCCCGTCCGGCCAGGTCGGTGAACTGCCTGACGAGGTTCTCCTCGGCGTCCGCGACGTCGTCGTCGCCGATGGAGTCCTCCAGGCACAGCACCATCGAGACCACGCCGTGCCCGGTCTGCTTGACGATGTCGTCGGCGAGTCTGGGCCGGGTGGCCGGGCTGTAGAGCGTCGCTCCCAGGGCCGCGGCGAGCAGCCGGGCCGGGGAGTCCGCGGTGAACGTGCAGGGCTCTTGATGGAAGAGACGCTGCCGCACCTCAGGGGCGATGTGCCCGAAATGACGCATAGATCTCCCCCGTGGTGGTCGAGCAGCCTCTGTGAGCGGTTCACAGTGGCCGGTAATAGTACGTAGAGACTCATGTCACGGGTTCCCGTGAGGCATGAATTTCTGGTAACGCGGGCGAACACACCCGCTTCCACGGGGTTACGACACCTCCGACAATGCGAGTACCCCGCATTGTCGTGACCAGGACCGAGAAGGCAGGATGACCGCATGACGCACGCGATGCTGAAGGGGTCGAACATCCCGCTCGAAGCCACCACGGTACGCGCCGTGCTGCGCTGGTCGCCCGGGCAGGGGGTGCCGGTCGTCGACGCCTCGGCGCTGCTCCTCGGTCCGGACGGTCGTGTGCGATCCGACGAGGACTTCGTCTTCTACAACCAGCCCCGGCATCCTTCCGGGAAGGTCTGGCTGCTCGGCAAGAAGCGCGTCGTCGAGGGCCCCACCGACACGATCCAGACAGACCTGTCCGGGGTCGAGGCCGACGTCAGCCAGATCCTGCTGGTCGCCTCGGCGGAGGACGTCACCTTCGACCGCGTGCAGGGCCTGCGGATCCTGCTGTACGACGCCGCCGTCCCCGACGGCGAGCCGCTGGCCCACTTCGACATCAAGCCGGAGACGGGCCGGGAGACCGCGCTGATCTGCGGCGAGCTGTACCGGCGCGGCGAGGGCTGGAAGTTCCGTGCCCTGGGCGAGGGCTACACCAACGGGCTGCAGGGCCTGGCGACCGACTACGGCATCTCGGTGGACGAGTCGGAGGGGGCGCAGGACGAACGGGAGGCGGCGCCGGAGATCGCGGCGACCGCGGTGGTCCCGCTCCCGCCCCAGCCGTCCGCCCCGACCCAGCAGGCGTCCGACATCTCCTCCCAGCCCCTGCCCCCGGAACAGCCGGCGGGCGTCCCCGCCCAGCCGGCCTACGGCTATCCCCAGCAGCCCGCGGCCGCCGCCGTGGCCCAGCCGGCCTACGGCTATCCGCACCCGACGAGCCAGCCGGCGTACGGCTACCCGCAGGCGGCCACCACGGCCCCGGGCCCGGAGTTCCGCCTGCCGCCGCAAGGGCCACAGTTCATCGGGCGGTGAGGGAGGCAGCTCTCACCGCTCGGCCTTGGCCTTGTACCCCCGCCCCCACTGCAGTCCCCACCCGTACAACCGGTCCAGCTCCGCCTGGAACCCGTACACGAACTTCACCTCGCGCCGCACCATCATCTCCCCCTTCACGTTCTCGATCATCACCACCGCGCACGACCGGGCCTGGGGATGCCGTTCGTCGAGGCCTATCTCGATCCGCGGCCCGTTGCTGGGATACAGCGTCACGATCGCGTGCGTACGGTCGAACGCCGGCGTCTGGTCGTAGATGTACACGAAGACCAGCAGCCGCTTGATGGACTCGCGGTGGTCGAGGTTGACGTACATCGTCTCGCCGGACGCCGACCCGAACCGGTCGTCGCCGCTGAGCTTCACGTACGGCGCCCCGTTGACGTCCCCGAGGAAGCCGCCGAGCGGCTGGACGACCCCCTTGGTGCCGTCCTGGAGCTCGTAGAGGCAGCCCAGGTCGAGGTCGACGTTGACCATGCTCTGGCTGTGCCCGAGGACCTCCGGCGGCTTGAGCGCCCGGAAGGGGTGGCGCAGCAGGCTCTCCCGCTGGGAGCCGCCGAAGTCGGACGTCCGCATCCGCCAGGCCAGGTTGACGCGCAGATGTCCGGTGGCCGCGCCCTGCTTGGTCAGGGAGACCTGGCTGTGCCGTTTGGTCAGCTCGATGGCGTTGCTGGCGGCGTTGCCGGAGTCGAACTCCGCCTCGCGCCCGCGCCGGATCCCGTCGAAGAAACCCATTCCCGCCCCCACGTCTCATGTCACAGGCCTGCGGGGCGGCACCGAGGAGTCGTCCTCGACACCGCCCCGCACAGAGCGTTCCGCACTCAGAAGGTGATCACACCCCGGACGACACCTCAGTCTTCTCGTCCGAGCCCGACGCTTTTCCCTCGGCCGCCGCCAGGGCCTTGTTGCGGCGCACGGAGGACCAGAAGGACCAGCCGATCAGGATGACACCGGTCAGGCCGGTGATGAACTCGTTGATCTGGTACTGGATGGTGACCAGGAGGATCATGGCGAGCGCGCCGATCGCGTAGTGCGCGCCGTGCTCCAGGTACACGTAGTCGTCCAGGGTGCCCTGGCGGACCAGGTAGACCGTGAGCGACCGGACGTACATGGCGCCGATGCCGAGGCCGAGCGCCATCAGGACGATGTCGTTGGTGACGGCGAACGCGCCGATCACGCCGTCGAAGGAGAACGACGCGTCCAGGACCTCCAGGTAGAGGAACATGAAGAACGCGGCCTTGCCGGCCACGACGACCGCCGAGCGCGGCTTGCCGGCGCGGGCGGCCTCTTCCTCCTGCTCGTGCTCGCGCTCCTCCTCCTCTTCGAGCTTGTCCTCGAAGTAGCTGGAGAGACCGCCCACGATCATGTAGGTGATCAGGCCGCCGATGCCGGAGAGGAGAACCGTCTCCGCCTTGTCGACGTGCGTCCCGCCGTGCTGGTGGGCGTGGGTCGCGAAGGTCATCGCGGAGATGAGCAGCACGACCAGGGCGATGCAGACCGACAGCATGTCGACCTTGCCGAGCTTGGCGAGCGGCCGCTCCAGCCAGCCCAGCCACTTGATGTCCCGGTCCTCGAAGACGAAGTCGAGGAAGATCATGAGGAGGAACATGCCACCGAAGGCGGCGATCGACGGGTGCGCGTCGGTCACCAGCTGCTCGTAGCGGTCCTTGTCGGTGAGGGCGAGGTCGACGGCCTCGATCGGGCCCATCGACGCGCTGACGGCGACGATGACGACCGGGAAGACCAGCCGCATGCCGAAGACGGCGATGAGAATGCCGATGGTGAGGAAGATCTTCTGCCAGAAGGCACTCATCTTCTTCAGGATGCCGGCGTTGACCACTGCGTTGTCGAAGGACAGCGAGATCTCGAGGATGGAGAGGATCGCCACGATACCGAAGGCGGCCCACCCCCCGTAGAAGACCGCCGCGACGAGGCCGAGCGCGGTGACCGCGAACGACCAGCCGAAGGTTTTCAGAACCACTGGCTACCCAATCCTGTAAGTACGGGTCTTTACCGCGCCGTACTCGGCTTTACGAAACATTGACTCCGAAGTCTAGAGCGATGCCCCGCAGTCCCGACGCGTACCCCTGTCCCACGGCCCTGAACTTCCATTCGCCCTGGTGGCGATAGACCTCACCGAAGATCATCGCGGTCTCGGTGGAGGCGTCCTCGCTGAGGTCGTAGCGTGCGAGTTCCTGGCCGTCGGCCTGGTTGACCACACGGATGAAGGCATTGCTGACCTGGCCGAACGTCTGGCCACGCTCGTCGGCCAGGTGGATGGAGACCGGAAAGACGATCTTGTCGCACCGGGGCGGCACCGCGGAGAGGTCGATCAGGACCGACTCGTCGTCGCCCTCGCCCTCACCGGTGAGGTTGTCACCGGTGTGCTCGACCGAGCCGTCCGGGCTCTTGAGCTGGTTGTAGAAGACGAACCACTCGTCCCCCAGCACCCGCCCGCCGGCGCACATCAGCGCGCTGGCGTCGAGGTCGAAGTCGGCTCCGGTGGTGGAGCGCGCGTCCCAGCCGAGCCCGATCATCACCTTGGCGAGGTCGGGTGCGGCCTTGGACAGGGAGACGTTGCCTCCCTTGGCAAGCGTGACGCCCATGTTGCTGGTCCCTCCCCGAGACGGTGCTTCTCTGGTTGTCCTGCGCGTCCGGCGCCGCACCCAAACCGTGCGACGCCGGACAGTGGACCGGGACCGCTCAGACGTTGACCCCGAAGTCCTGGGCGATGCCGCGCAGGCCCGAGGCGTAGCCCTGGCCGATGGCGCGGAACTTCCACTCGGCGCCGTGCCGGTAGAGCTCGCCGAAGACCATGGCGGTCTCGGTGGAGGCGTCCTCGGACAGGTCGTACCGGGCGATCTCGGCGCCGCCGGCCTGGTTCACGACGCGGATGAACGCGTTGCGCACCTGGCCGAAGGACTGCTGGCGGTTCTCGGCGTCGTAGATCGAGACCGGGAAGACGATCTTCTCGACGTCGGCCGGGACACCGGCGAGGTCGATCTTGATCTGCTCGTCGTCGCCCTCGCCCTCACCGGTGAGGTTGTCACCGGTGTGCTCGACCGAGCCGTCCGGGCTCTTGAGGTTGTTGAAGAAGATGAAGTGCGCGTCACTGGCGACCTTGCCGGACGAGTTCAGCAGCAGCGCGCTGGCGTCCAGGTCGAAGTCGGTGCCGGTGGTGGTGCGGATGTCCCACCCCAGACCGACGATGACCGCGGTCAGGCCCGGGGCCTCCTTGGTCAGCGATACGTTGCCGCCCTTGCTGAGGCTGACTCCCACGAGTCCTCCATTGGTGTCCAGGGGCGGGGAGCCCCGCCGTGCGTTCGATGTCGGATCAACGAGTCGATCCTAGTGACGGGTTCCCGTACCCCGCAGTCCCTGGACCCGAACAATCACAGGGTGTCGAGCGCCTGGACGTACTCGTTCAGGTCACGCGCGTGGGGCAGGGCGTTGACGACGGTCCAGCGGACCAGGCCCTCCTTGTCGATGACGAAGGTGCCGCGCACCGCGCAGCCCTTGTCCTCGGCGAAGACGCCGTAGGCGCGGGAGACCTCGCCGTGCGGCCAGAAGTCGCTCAGCAGGGGGTAGTCGAGGCCCTCCTGCTCGGCGAAGACGCGCAGGGTGTGGATCGAGTCGTTCGACACGGCGAGCAGCTGGGTGTCGCGGTCCGCGAACCTCGGGAGGTTGTCACGCAGCTCGCACAGCTCGCCGGTGCACACGCCGGTGAAGGCGAAGGGGTAGAAGAGAAGGACGACGTTCTCGCTGCCGCGGAAGTCCGACAGCCGCACGGTGGCGCCGTGGTTGTCCTTCAGCTCGAAGTCGGGAGCCTTGTCGCCGACCTGGATCGCCATCTCCTGGATGTTCCCTTCGGTGAGGCCGTTCGGGTGGCATCCACCCTACGCAGCGCTCACCGGACGGCATCGGACGGGCTGGCGGTGCCAGCCCGTCCGGCGTTCAAGGGTTACTTCTTGGACTTCGCGGCCTTCGGCGTCACCAGCCGGCTGCCGCTCCAGTCCTTGCCGACGCTGACGCTCTTCGACGCGGAGAGCCCGGCCGTCGTCGCGGCTTCGGAGATGTCGCTCGGCTCCACGTAGCCGTCCCGGCCGGTCTTCGGCGTCAGCAGCAGAATCGAGCCGCCCTCCTCGATGTACGTGGTGGCATCCACCAGCACATCCGTCAGGTCGCCGTCCTCGTCGCGGAACCACAGCACCACGGCATCGGCTACATCGTCGTAGTCCTCATCCACAAGGTCGCTGCCGATGACTTCCTCAATGGCCTCGCGGAGTTCCTGGTCTACGTCGTCGTCGTAGCCGATCTCCTGGACCACCTGCTCGGGCTGGAACCCCAGCCTGACGGCAGGGTTCGTCCGCTCCTCCGCGTGGTCCGCGGTCGCGCTCACGGGTTGCCTCCTGATCATGTTTTCGAATGGGGGTCCCCCCTGGCCCCTTCAGGGCCTTGGGGGGAGTCTCAGCCACGCGCGTGCGCGCAGCATTGGCCGTAGTCCACACGGGCGGGACGGATCGCGCAAGTACCCGGCCGTTCAGACCGCCGAAACGGTGACGTTCCCGGCCGTGTCGCCGCAACCTACGGCACACCGTCCCGACCCGGGGGTGACGCAGCCCACACCTTTGTGCCCCGTTTGTGCGTTTGGGAACCTTCCCCGGGGACAAACCCTGGACCCGGTGCTGGACCAGGACCCGGTTACCTCACAGTAGAGGTGACGTTTGCCCTCCCGAGGTACACGATGGGGAACGGTGCAGGTAGACCGATAACCTCCAGAACACAGGGAAAAGCAGCCCTCTGACAGGTAAGGAACAGCGTGGCTTCCGGATCCGATCGCAACCCGATCATCATTGGCGGCCTTCCGAGTCAGGTTCCTGACTTCGACCCCGAGGAAACCCAGGAGTGGCTCGACTCCCTGGACGCCGCCGTCGACGAGCGCGGCCGGGAGCGGGCCCGCTATCTGATGCTGCGGCTGATCGAGCGTGCCCGCGAGAAGCGCGTGGCCGTGCCCGAGATGCGCAGCACGGACTACGTCAACACCATCCCCACCAAGAGCGAGCCGTTCTTCCCCGGCAACGAGGAGATCGAGCGCAGGATCCTGAACGCGACCCGGTGGAACGCCGCGGTCATGGTGTCCAGGGCCCAGCGGCCCGGCATCGGGGTCGGCGGTCACATCGCCACCTTCGCCTCCTCCGCCTCGCTCTACGACGTCGGCTTCAACCACTTCTTCCGCGGCAAGGACGAGGGCGACGGCGGCGACCAGGTCTTCTTCCAGGGCCACGCCTCTCCGGGCATCTACGCGCGCGCGTACCTGCTGGACCGGCTGAACGAGCGGAACCTGGACGCCTTCCGGCAGGAGAAGTCGAGGGCGCCGTACGGCCTGTCGAGCTACCCGCACCCGCGGCTGATGCCGGACTTCTGGGAGTTCCCGACCGTGTCCATGGGGCTCGGCCCGATCGGCGCGATCTACCAGGCGCGGATGAACCGCTACATGCACGCGCGCGGGATCGCCGACACCTCGAAGTCGCAGGTGTGGGCGTTCCTCGGCGACGGCGAGATGGACGAGCCGGAGTCGCTGGGCCAGCTGTCCATCGCCGCCCGCGAGGGCCTGGACAACCTCACCTTCGTCGTCAACTGCAACCTCCAGCGGCTCGACGGCCCGGTGCGCGGCAACGGCAAGATCATCCAGGAGCTGGAGTCGGTCTTCCGGGGCGCCGGCTGGAACGTGATCAAGCTGGTGTGGGACCGCACCTGGGACCCGCTGCTGGCGCAGGACCGCGACGGCGTGCTGGTCAACAAGATGAACACCACGCCGGACGGCCAGTTCCAGACGTACGCCACCGAGACCGGCGCGTACATCCGCGACCACTTCTTCGGCGACGACCACCGGCTGCGCGCGATGGTCGAGAACATGACCGACGACCAGATCCTGCACCTGGGCCGCGGCGGCCACGACCACCGGAAGATCTTCGCCGCGTACAAGGCGGCCGTCGAGCACAAGGGCCAGCCGACGGTGATCCTCGCCAAGACCATCAAGGGCTGGACGCTGGGTCCCAACTTCGAGGGCCGCAACGCCACGCACCAGATGAAGAAGCTGACGGTCGACGACCTCAAGGGCTTCCGCGACCGGCTGCACCTGCCCATCTCCGACAAGGAGCTGGAGGGCGGCCTGCCGCCGTACTACCACCCGGGCCGCGACTCGGAAGAGATCCAGTACATGCACGACCGCCGCAACTCGCTCGGCGGCTACGTCCCGACGCGTGTGGTGCGCTCCAAGCCGCTCGCCCTGCCCGAGGACAAGACGTACGCGGCCGTGAAGAAGGGCTCCGGCCAGCAGTCCATCGCCACGACCATGGCGTTCGTACGGCTCCTCAAGGACCTCATGCGGGACAAGGAGATCGGCAAGCGGTTCGTGCTGATCGCGCCGGACGAGTACCGCACGTTCGGCATGGACTCCTTCTTCCCGAGTGCGAAGATCTACAACCCACTCGGCCAGCAGTACGAGGCCGTGGACCGGGACCTGCTGCTCGCGTACAAGGAGTCGCCGACCGGGCAGATGCTGCACGACGGCATCTCCGAGGCGGGCTGCACGGCCTCGCTGATCGCCGCGGGTTCGGCGTACGCCACGCACGGCGAGCCGCTCATCCCGGTGTACGTCTTCTACTCGATGTTCGGTTTCCAGCGCACCGGCGACCAGTTCTGGCAGATGTCGGACCAGCTGGCGCGCGGTTTCGTCCTGGGCGCGACCGCCGGCCGCACGACCCTGACCGGTGAGGGTCTCCAGCACGCGGACGGCCACTCGCAGCTGCTCGCGTCGACCAACCCGGGCTGTGTGGCGTACGACCCGGCCTACGGCTTCGAGATCGCGCACATCGTGCAGGACGGGCTGCGCCGGATGTACGGCGGCTCCGAGGAGCACCCGCACGGCGAGGACGTCTTCTACTACCTCACCGTCTACAACGAGCCGATCCAGCACCCGGCCGAGCCCGCGAACGTGGACGCCGAGGGCATCGTCAAGGGCATCCACCGGTTCAGCGAGGGCACCTCGGGGTCGATCCCGGCGCAGATCATGGCGTCCGGTGTGGCGGTCCCGTGGGCGGTCGAGGCGCAGAAGATCCTCGCCGAGGAGTGGAACGTGAAGGCCGACGTCTGGTCGGCGACCTCCTGGAACGAGCTGCGGCGCGAGGCCGTGGCGTGCGAGGAGCACAATCTGCTGCACCCCGAGGAGGAGCAGCGGGTGCCGTACGTGACGCGCAAGCTGACCGGTGCTCAGGGTCCGTTCGTGGCCGTCTCCGACTGGATGCGGTCGGTTCCGGACCAGATCGCGCGGTGGGTGCCGGGCACGTACCAGTCGCTGGGTGCCGACGGCTTCGGCTTCGCGGACACGCGCGGCGCGGCCCGGCGGTTCTTCCACATCGACGCGCAGTCGATCGTGGTGGGCGTGCTCACCGAACTGGCCAGGGAGGGCAAGGTCGACCGGTCGGTGCTGAAGCAGGCCATCGACCGCTACCAGCTGCTCGACGTCTCGGCGGCCGATCCGGGGGCCGCGGGCGGCGACGCGTAGCGCCTCCGGCAGGCACGACCGAGGGCGGTGGGGCCGGCGGCCCCGCCGCCCTTACGGTTTCTTTACGATGCGGTCATGAAAGAACCATCGGCGCAGGTGCGCTGGGAACGGCGCACCCAGCGGCCCCTGCTGGCGCTCTCGGTGCTGTTCGCCGTCGCCTACGCCGTGCCCATCGTGGTCAGTCCGGTGAGCCGGTCGCTGACGGTCGTGTGCACGGCGGTCGAGTGGGGGGTGTGGGGGACGTTCGCCGTCGACTATCTGGTGCGGCTGGTCCTCGCGGACGACCGCGCGCGGTTCGTGCGGACGCACTGGCTGGACCTGGCCGCGGTGCTGCTGCCGCTGATCCAGCCGCTGCGGCTGCTGCGGCTGGTGTCGACGCTGCTGCTGGTGCAGCGGCGGGCACGGATGGCCTCGCAGATCCGGCTGACGACGTATGTCGCGGGGGCGGTGGTCGGGCTGCTGATGTTCGGGTCGCTGGCCGTGCTGTCGGTGGAGCGGGAGTCGGCGGACGGGAACATCCGGACACTGGGTGACGCGGTGTGGTGGTCGTTCACCACCATGACGACCGTGGGGTACGGGGACCACGCGCCGACCACCGGACTGGGGCGGGTGATCGCGGTGGGGCTGATGCTGTCCGGGATCGCGCTGCTGGGTGTGGTGACCGCGAACATCGCCGCGTGGTTCGTCTCCCGCTTCGAGAAGGACGACGTGGAGGAGCGCCGGCAGACCGAGGCGATCCGGCTGCTGGCCGACGAGGTGCGGGCGCTGCGGACGGAGGTCGCGGCACTGCGGGAGCGGTCGCCCGGACCGTGACCCCGGCCGGGACATGAAGGCGGGCCCCCGGTCGTCCCACCGGGGGCCCTTCCCTCACTCGCCCCGGGTCAGAACACGCCGTACCCCGGGGTGGCCGCTCCGGCGAGTGCGATGACTGCCAGGAGCGTGTCGATGGCGCCCAGGACGAGGGCGACCAGGGCCGGGACCGAGCGGCTGCCGCCCGCCCGGCTGCGGCCCATGGCGAGCCGGCCACAGACGATCGCGACCGGGCCGAGGATGATCCCCAGCACGAAGAAACCGGCGATCGCGCAGATGGCTCCGATGAGTGCGAGCGTCGCACGATCCGGCCCGGTCCGTGACCACGTCCGGCCACGTGAGCGAGGGTGTCCGCGCGTTCCGCTTCGGTAGCTCGCCATCATCAACTCCCAGAACCCCCGCATCAGTTGGGGTTCGTTCTCGGGTTCGTTGATGCGGGTACCCCGGGTTCGGCCGGTCATCCCCCGGCTTTTCCCGCTCGCTTTCCGGCCTTGCGGCGCGCCGCCCCCCTCCGGCAGCGCGCCGCAGCGCCGTCGCCCTCGTCGTACGAGATCCCCGAACGTGCCGGGGGAACTTGCCGTACCGGAGGGCTTGACCCACTGTGACGTGTGGCGCGTACCGGGTGCGAGGAATCTTTAGCGTTGTCACCCTGATAGGGGAACTCGGCCCATTCCTCCGGGAGTTCCGCGGGCCCGGCGCGCCCCGGGTCAGATGTGCCCGACCCCCGCGCCCGTCTCCGCGTTCTCGCCGCGCTTGGTGAGCAGCGCGACCAGGACGGCGACCACGGCGACACCGGCGGCGACCAGGGACGCCAGGCTCATGCCGGAGACGAAGGTGTCGTGCGCGACGTCACCGATCTTGGCGGCGACGGCCTCCGGCGTGTTCGGGGCGACCGGTGCCACGCCGACCTGGACCGCCTCCGCGGCCTGGTCCAGCTGGGCCGGGGTGAGCGGCGGGAGGCCCGCGTCCTTCCAGTTGCCCGCGAGGTCGCTGTCGACCTTGGACGCCATCACCGCGCCGAGGACGGCCGTACCGAGGCTGCCGCCGATCTGCATCGCGGCCTGCTGGAGGCCGCCGGCGACACCGGAGAGCTCCATCGGGGCGTTGCCGACGATGACCTCGGTGGCGCCGACCATGACGGGCGCCAGGCCGAGGCCCAGCAGGGCGAACCAGAGGGACATCAGGCCGCTGCCGGTGCCCGCGTCCAGCGTGGACATGCCGGCCATGGCGAGCGCGACGGCCGCCATGCCGCCGGCCAGCGGGACCCGCGGGCCGAACTTGGTGATCATCGCGCCGGCGAGCGGGGAGCCGACGATCATCATCCCGGTGAGCGGGAGCAGGTGCAGACCGGCGTCGATCGGGCTCATACCGTGCACGTTCTGGAGGTAGAACGTCACGAAGAACAGGCCGCCCATGAAGGCGATGGCCATCAGGACCATCAGCACGACACCCGCGGACAGCGGGACCGAGCGGAACAGCGCCAGCGGGATCAGCGGCTCCTTGACCTTCGTCTCCCAGAAGGCGAAGAGGGCGAAGCCGACGACGGACACCACGACGAACGTCCACGTGCGGCCGTCGCCCCAGCCCCACTCGGGAGCCTTGATCAGGGCCCACACCAGGCAGAACATCGCGGCCGACAGCAGGGCGATGCCCAGCACGTCGAAGGAGCGCGGGGCGTTCTCGGCACGGTGGTCGAGCAGGATCCACACGCCGAGGGCCACGGCGAGGAGACCGACCGGCACGTTGATGAAGAACACCGACTGCCAGTTGACGTGCTCGACCAGGACACCGCCGAGGATCGGGCCGCCCGCGGTCGAGGCGCCGATCACCATGCCCCAGATGCCGATGGCCATGTTGAGCTTCTCGGCGGGGAAGGTCGCGCGCAGCAGGCCGAGCGCGGCCGGCATTAGCAGGGCGCCGAACAGGCCCTGCAGGACGCGGAAGACGATGACCAGCGCGATGCTGCTGGACAGGCCGATGGCCCCGGAGGCGGCGGCGAAGCCGACCACGCCGATCAGGAACGTCTGCCGGTGGCCGAAGCGGTCACCGAGCTTGCCCGCGGTGATCAGGCAGACCGCGAGGGCGAGGAAGTAGCCGTTGGTGATCCACTGGACGTCGGCGAAGCTGGCGTTCAGGTCCTTCTGGATGGCGGGGTTGGCTATCGCCACGATGGTGCCGTCGAGGGCCACCATCATGACCCCGACCGCGACAGTGATGAGCGTGAACCAGGGGTGGCCGCGCAGTCCGGACGACGGCGCGCCCGACGAGGAGGACGGCGCCCCGTCCCCCGGCCCCGTCTTGTCGATGGTGGTCTGACTAGTCATGCGTTCGAGGCTAATGACAGCCGCTGACAATTGACAAACTGATTCACAAGTCGGTAACTGTCACGACACTTGCCCCTAGCCTGAACTGGTCGGACGGTGCGAAGGAGAGACCCATGGACACGGCATCACGGCCGGGCCTGCGCGAGCTCAAGAAGCAGCGCACCCGGGACGCGCTGCTGCGGGCCGCCCTCGAACTGTTCATCAGCCGGGGCTACGAGGGCACCACCGTCGACGACATCGCCGAGGCGGTCGAGGTCTCGCAGCGCACCTTCTTCCGCTACTTCGCCGGCAAGGAGGAGGCCGCCCTCGCCCTCCAGGACAGGACCGTGGCGCACTTCGTCGAGTCGGTGCGCGAGCGCCCGCCGCACGAGGCCCCGATGGAGGCGCTGCGCCAGGCCGTGCTGGAGGGATGGGACACCCTCAACGAGCTCGTGGAGGCCGTCGTCCCGGTCGAGGTCCATCTGCGCATGTACCGGCTGATCGAGTCGACCCCCGTGCTGCTCGCCGCCTATCTGCGCCGCTCCGACGAGGCGGAGGAGGAGATCGCGCGCGTGCTCGCCGCGCGGGAGGGCCTCGACGTGGACGCGGACCCGCGCCCGCGGCTGGCGGTGGCCGTCTTCAGCGGTGTGATGCGGGTGACGGGACGGCAGTGGAGCACCGGCGAGGACTTCAGCCTGGCGGCGATCCGGGAACTGACGGAGCGTTACCTGACGCAGGTGGGACCGGCACTGACGGGGAACTGGCGAACAAGCTGACCTTCTGCCCCAGTTGTCTACCTTTTGCTCAAACGTGATTCACGCCACTTGATGCACGCGAGACCCGTTCGTTCTCCTAGTGTGTCCTTTCAGTGACTTCCTTCGACACCTCCCCGCAGATGAACGTCTGGCGCGCGCTGCTCGCGTTGGCCGTCGTGTTCGTAATGCTGGCGACCACCGGCTGGACCGCGCTGCGCAGCCAGGGGAGCACCTCCGCACTCAAGGCCTCGCTCTCGGAGTGGGAGCACGGCCGCCTCCACGGACGGGCCCTGCCCGACCCGGACACCGCGCCGCAGCGCCTCGCCCGCTTCTTCGCCGCGCTCACCGTCCAGGAGCGCGCCGGCCTCGCCCGGCGCTACCCGCTCGCGGTCGGCAACATGAACGGCGCCCCCGCCGAGCTGCGCTACCGCGCCAACCGGATCGCGCTCGGCCAGGCCGGCGAGGAGGAGCAAAAACGCATGCGGGACACGCGGCTCTCGCCGGACGGGCAGCGGGAGGCGGGCCGGCGTATGCACCGCTACGAGGCGCTGATGGCCGAGGGCCGCCACATCCTGGCCTTCGACCCCGGCGGCACGGGCCGGGTCGCCGAGGTGTTCGGGGACCTCAGCACGGCCCAGCGGGTCTCCGTCGTCGTTCCCGGCGTCGACACCGACCTGCTGACCTTCCAGCGCACCAGCCGCAGATACGCCGCGCCGGCCGGTATGGCCGAGGCCCTCCACCGGGCCGAGCGCGCGGCGAGCCCGGCGACGCGTACGGCCGTCATCGCCTGGGCCGACTACACGGCGCCCGCCGGGCTCGGCATCGACTCCGCCACCGCGATGCGCGCGGCGGAGGGCGCGGTCCGGCTGAACGCGCTGGTGCGCGGCCTGCCCGGCGACTCCCCGGTCTCCCTCTTCTGCCACAGCTACGGCTCCGTGGTGTGCGGCCTGGCCGCGCGCACGCTGCCGGGCCGGGTGGCCGACATCGCGGTGGCGGGCAGCCCCGGGATGCGTGTCGCGAGCGCCGCCCACCTGCGCACCTCCGCGCGCGTGTGGGCGATGCGGGACACCGACGACTGGATCCAGGACGTGCCGTACCTGGAGGTCGGCTGGTTCGGCCACGGTGCCGACCCGATGTCCTCCGCGTTCGGCGCCCGCGTGCTGTCCTCGCGGGGCGCGGACGGGCACAGCGGCTATTTCGTCCCGGGCACCCAGAGCCTGCTGAACTTCGCGGAGATCGGTGTCGGCGCGTACCGCGCGGTGCACTGCGCGGGCGGTACGCAAGCCTGCCGGACGGGTTTCTCCGGTACCACGACGGCCGGACGCGCGTAGCGCCGCAGGAACCGCGGTCTGCGCGGGGAGGGGACGAAGGACCTCATGCCGCATACGATGAGCCGCATGGGTGACGTACTGGCCGGGTTTCATGCCGCCTGGGAGTTCGAGTCCGACTCCGTGCTCATCCGCTACGAACGGGGTATTCGCACGCCCAAGCTGTTCCAGGCTCTGGGAGAACGGCGGGTCCCCCTGGAGGCGCTCTGCGGGGTGACGCTCACCCCCGGCCGGCGCGGCACGGTCGTCCTGCGCGCCGCACCGCGCCCCGGCGCCGACCCGCTGATGGAGGCGGCCGCGGGACAGCTGAAGGAAGGCTGCGATCCGTACCGGCTGGTGCTGCCGCTGGAGCGCGAGACACTCGCCGAGTACTACGCCGACGAGCTGCGGGCGCGGCTGACCGCTGCGGACGACGGGCCGGCCGAGAGGTTCCTGGTGCCGGCGCCCGAGGTGCCGCTGCAGTTCAAGGCGTACGACGGGAAGGCGTCCTTCGACGGGCGGACCGTGCACTTCCGCTGGTTCTGGACGGGGGCGTCGTCGGCGAAGTGGAAGGCCGGGGACCAGAGTTTCCAGGTCGCCGAGTTGAGCGGGGTGCAGTGGCGGTCGCCGGAGCTGTTCGAGGGGCATCTGCGGCTGCTGCGGCGGGACGCGGGCGAGCCGTCGGCGCAGGCCGACCAGGATCCGGCGGCCGTGGTCTTCGGGCTGGGGTACGGACCCGTGCACGAGTCGCTGCCGTTCGCCGCGGCGGTCCTGTCGGCCCTGCGGGAGCGGGGGCCGGTCGCGGCCGTACCCGCGGCCGGCTCCCGCCGGGACCCCGCCGACATCGCCGATCGCATCCGTCACCTCGGGGAGCTGCACCAGGCGGGCCTGGTGACGGACGAGGAGTTCTCCGTGAAGAAGGCTCAGCTGCTGGCGGAGCTCTAGCTACTCGCGTCCGGCCGACGTGAACGCCATGTCCGCGTAGCGGTCGCCCGCCACCTGTGCCGCGATCGGCTCCAGGAGGGCCAGTTGCTCCTCCGTCAGCTCGATGCCCGTCGCTGCCGTGTTCTCCTCGATCCGGGCGACCCTGCGCGTGCCCGGGATCGGGACCACCGGGAGGCCGTGCACCGCCGCCCGCCGCTGCACCCAGGCCAGTGCCACCTGCCCGAGCGAGACGCCGTGGGCCTCGGCCACCGCGCGGACCGGCTCCAGCAGGGCCACGTTCGAGGCGGCGTTCTCGCCGGTGAAGCGGGGCTGCCGGCGGCGGAAGTCGTCGGAGGTCAGGTCCGTGTCGGCGTTGGCGAAGGAACCCGTGAGGAAGCCCCGGCCCAGCGGGGAGTACGGCACCAGGGCCACGCCCAGTTCGCGGGCCGCCGGCACCACCTGCGCCTCGATGTCCCGGCTGAACAGCGACCACTCCGACTGCACCGCGGCGATCGGGTGGACGGCCTGCGCGGCCCGCAGCTCCGCCGCCGTGACCTCGCTCAGCCCCAAGTGCTTGACCTTGCCCTCGCGCACCAGCTCGGCCATGACGCCGACGGTCTCCTCGATCGGCACGTTCACATCGCGCCGGTGCATGTAGTAGAGGTCGATGACGTCGACGTCCAGGCGGGTCAGGCTCGCCTCGACGGCCTGGCGGATGTAGGGCGGGTCGTTGCGGATGATCCGCCGGGCCGGGTCGTCCGGCGGGATCGCCAGGGCGAACTTGGTGGCGATCACGACGTCGTCGCGGTGCGCCGTGAAGAACGGGGCGAGGAACCGCTCGTTCTCCCCCGCGCCGTACGCGTCCGCCGTGTCGTACAGGGTCACGCCGAGTTCCAGGGCCCGTTCCAGGGTGGCCCGGGCCTCGTCGGCGTCCGTGGGGCCGTACGCGAAGCTCATCCCCATGCAGCCGAGGCCCTGCACGCCCACCTCGGGGCCGCCGTCGCCGAGCCGTACCGCGGGGATCCTGCCGTCCTTGCCGTTGGTCATCAGGACCTCTCCGACGCCAGGGCACGCCCGGCGTCCGCGTAGAAACCGATCTTCCGGTCGAGGACCGCGAGCGTGTCCTGAAGTTCCGCGATCCGGGCGAGGACGTCCTCGCGGGTCGCCTTCAGCAGCTCGAAGCGGTCGCCGTACGTGTGGTCGCCCTCGCGCACCAGCTCGGCGTACCGCACCATGTCCGCGACCGGCATGCCGGTCAGCCGCAGCTTGCCGACCAGGTCGAGCCAGTCGAGGTCGCGGTTGCTGTACCGGCGCTGGCCGGTGTGCGAGCGGTCTATGTGCGGCATCAGGCCGATGCGCTCGTACCAGCGCAGCGTGTGCGCGGTGAGGCCGGTGATCGCGACGACCTCGCTGATCGTGTAGCTGTCCCGGCCCTCCGGACGCCTGCGGGCATGCGGCGGGGTTGCGCAGCTGTCGGTCCTGGTACCCGGGGTCTCCGTCACCGTCATGGCCTCAACGCTATGGCCTTGGAGTGCACTCCAAGCAAGCGGAACCGGTTAAGAAATCGGCAGGACGCGACACCGGCCTGCTGGCTAGCGTGCGGGACATGAGTGAGGTACGTCGGGCCACGGCCGAGGACGCGGAGGAAGTGCTCCGGCTGCGTCAGGTGATGATCGACTCGGTGTTCGCCGGCGCGGACGCGGGCGCCGCGTCCACGAGCTGGCACACCGGCTCCCTGCCCGTCCTGCGCGCCCGGCTCGCCGAACCGGAGGGGGACTTCGCGGCGTTCGTCGTGGACCGTCCGGAGCGGCCGGGGGCCCTGGCGGCACTGGCGGCCGGCACGGAGGAGTACCGCATCGGACGGGCCGGCAACCCGCACGGACGGGTGGGCCACGTCTTCAGCGTGGCCACCGACCCGGACGCCCGGCGCCGGGGACACGCGCGCGCGTGCGTGGAGGAGCTGCTGCGGTGGTTCCGCGAACGGGGCGTCGCGCAGGTGGACCTGAACGCGTCCGCCGCGGCCGAACCGCTCTACGCGTCCCTGGGCTTCGTGCGCAAGCCGGACCCCTCGATGCGGCTGACGTTCTGAGCGGCTTAGGCTCGTCGGCATGTCCTTGCGGAGTCTTGCGTTGATCGAGAACTGGCCGGTTCCCACCGCCGCGGCGGCCGTCGTCCGGGCGGACGGAACCCCGCTCGGAACCCACGGCCCGGCCGGGCGGCGCTTCCCGCTGGCCTCGGTCACCAAGCCGCTCGCGGCCTACGCCGCCCTCGTCGCGTACGAGGAGGGGGCGATCGAACTCGACGAGCCGGCCGGGCCGCCCGGGGCCACGGTGCGGCACCTGCTCGCGCACACCTCGGGGCTGGCCTTCGACGAGCACCGGGTGACGGCCCCGCCCGGGGAGCGGCGGCTGTACTCCAACGCCGGGTTCGAGCAGCTCGGGGACCACATCGCCAAGGCGGCGGAGATCCCGTTCGGCGAGTATCTGCGGCAGGCGGTGCTGGAGCCGCTGGGCATGACGTCCACCACTCTGGAGGGCTCTGCGGCCAAGGACGGCGTGTCCACCGTGGACGACCTCGCGCGGTTCGCGGCGGAGGTCCAGGCGCCCCGGCTGCTCGACCCGCGCACGGTCGCCGGCGCGATGACGGTCCAGTACCCGGGGACGAAGGGCGTGCTGCCGGGGTACGGGCACCAGAACCCCAACGACTGGGGGCTCGGCTTCGAGATCCGGGACTCCAAGTCCCCGCACTGGACAGGGGCTTCGTCCTCGCCGCGGACGTTCGGGCACTTCGGGCAGTCCGGTACGTTCCTGTGGATCGATCCGGACGCGGGGGTGGCGTGCGTGGCGCTGACGGACCGTGCGTTCGGGCCGTGGGCGGCCGAGGTGTGGCCGGCGTTCACGGACGCGGTGCTGGCGGAGGTGCGGGGCTGAGGTCCTGCCGGGGTGCGGGTCTGGCTTCTTTCGCCCCCGCCGCCCCTTCCCGTCTCCCGTCCCGTCCCGTCCCCAGGGGGCTCCGCCCCCTGAAACCCCCCGGCCTTGGGCACAGGTACGGCGGCTGGGGGCGGGGCCCCACGCCGGTCAGCCGGGCAGCTCCCAGATCAGCAGCTCCGCTGCCGTCAGCCCCACCGCCTCCAGATCCTTCGCGTCCGTGATGCGTGCCGCGTCGCCCGGGGTCAACTCCTCGCCGTCGAGGGACACGTCGCCGCGTACGACATGGACGTACGCGTACGCCGCGTCCGGCACCGCCGTGCGCTCCCCCGTCGTGAGGCGGCGTACGTGCAGCATCGCGCCCGCCGCCGGGACGGCGTACGGGGTGGCGTCGGAGATGCCGGGGACGATCTCGTAGGAGGGGTCGCCGCCGGGGCGCAGGGGCGCCAGCCACATCTGGACGAAGGTCAGGGGGGCCGGGCCGTCGTTGCGTTCGACGTGCCGGACGCCCGCCGCGGAGCTCAGGCGCTGGACGTCGCCGGGGCGTACGACCGTCTCGTGGCCCACCGAGTCGCGGTGGGTCAGCTCGCCCTCGGCCACCCACGTGACGATCTCGGTGTGGCTGTGCGGGTGCTCGTCGAAGCCGGCGCCGGGGGCGAGCCGCTCCTCGTTGCAGGCGATCAGCGCCCCGAAGCGGAGGTTGCCGGGGTCGTAGTGCGGGCCGAAGGAGAAGGCGTGCCACGACTCGATGCCGACCGCGGGGTCTCCCCCGGGGAAGCGCTCCGCGGCCCGCCGTACGTCCATCACGGTCACCACCGTAGACCTGACCCGGTACCCGGCGGCGCACACTTCCGTCCGGATGAGGCAGTCTTGTCCCCGTGCCCGAACCCCACACCCACCCGCGCGAGGCCGCAGCGCCCGACGTCCACTCGCACACCGCGACCCTGAAGCGGCTGGAGAAGTCGTCCGGGAGTCTCGCCGCGCAGGCCATCGCGCGCATGGACGAGACGCTGCCGTGGTACCGGGCCATGCCGCCGGAGAACCGTTCCTGGATCGGGCTGGTGGCCCAGGCCGGTATCGCCGCCTTCACCGAGTGGTTCCGGCGCCCGGACGCGCCCCAGGCCATCTCCACGGACGTCTTCGGGACCGCGCCGCGCGAGCTGACCAGGGCCATCACCCTGCGGCAGACCGTCGAGATGGTGCGCACCACGATCGAGGTCATGGAGTCCGCGATCGACGAGGTCGCGGCCCCCGGGGACGAGAACGTGCTGCGCGAGGCCCTGCTGGTGTACGCCCGCGAGATCGCCTTCGCCACCGCCCAGGTGTACGCCCAGGCCGCCGAGGCACGCGGCGCCTGGGACGCGCGGCTGGAGTCGCTCGTGGTGAACGCGGTGCTGAGCGGCGAGGCCGACGAGGGGGCCGTCTCCCGGGCCGCCGCCCTCGGCTGGAACTCCCCCGAGCATGTGTGCGTGGTGTTGGGCAAGGCGCCCGACGGTGACAGCGAGCTGACCGTCGAGGCCATCCGGCGGGCCGCCCGGCACGCCAAGCTCCAGGTCCTCACCGGGGTGCTCGGCACCCGGCTGGTCGTCATCGCGGGCGGCAGCGACAACCCCCTCGCCGTGGCCAAGTCGCTGATCGGGCCGTATGCGGCGGGGCCGGTCGTCGCGGGGCCCGTCGTGCCCGACCTGCTGGCCGCGACCCGGTCCGCGCAGGCCGCCGCCGCCGGGCTGAAGGCGTGTTCCGCCTGGCAGGACGCCCCGCGGCCGGTGCTGGCGGACGATCTGCTCCCGGAGCGCGCGATGGCCGGTGACCCCGGCGCACGCGAGCAGTTGGTGGAGGAGATCTACAGACCGCTGGAGGAAGCCGGGTCGGCGCTCCTGGAGACCCTGTCCGTCTATCTCGAACAGGCGAGCAGTCTCGAAGGCGCCGCCCGGATGCTCTTCGTCCACCCGAACACCGTGCGCTACCGGCTCCGACGTGTGACTGACGTCACCGGCTGGTCGCCGTCGGACGTGCGTTCGGCGTTCACGTTGCGCATAGCGCTCATCCTGGGGCGTCTGGCCGACGGCGATCTCCAGACCTAGGTTTTTGTCGGGGGTCCACAAAACCCCCTCCTGTTCTTCGTCCCTGTCCCCACGGGCGGTCGTGGCCGTCCACAAGAGAGAGTGTGAGAGTGCTCGTACTCGTCGCTCCCGGCCAAGGCGCCCAGACGCCCGGCTTCCTGTCTCCCTGGCTCGAACTCCCCGGCGTCCGCGGCGCCATCGAGGCGTGGTCCGACGCCGTGCGGCTGGACCTGATCCGTTACGGCACCGAGGGCGACGCGGACGAGATCCGCGACACCGCGGTGGCGCAGCCGCTGCTGGTGGCGGCCGGACTGGCCTCGGCGTACGCGCTCTTCGACGACCCGGCACAGCTGCCCGGCAAGGTCGGCGCCATCGCCGGGCACAGCGTCGGCGAGCTGACCGCCGCCGGACTCGCCGGGGTGCTCTCCGACGAGGAGACCGTCCGGCTCGTCCGCGCCCGTGGCGTGGCCATGGCCGAGGCGGCCGCCGTCACCGCGACCGGCATGTCGGCGCTGCTCGGCGGCGACCCCGAGGTGAGCGTCGCGCACCTGGAGAAGCTGGGCCTGACCCCGGCGAACGTCAACGGCGCCGGCCAGATCGTGGCCGCGGGCACGCTGGAGCAGCTCGCCGCGCTGAGCGAGGACAAGCCCGAGGGCGTCCGCAAGGTCGTCCCGCTGAAGGTGGCCGGCGCCTTCCACACCCATCACATGGCCTCCGCGGTCGACGCGCTGGCGAAGGCCGCCGAGGATCTCACCCCCGCCGACCCCACGCTCCCCTACGTCTCCAACAGGGACGGGCGGACCGTCGCCACCGGCGCCGAGATCCTCACGCGGCTGGTCGGCCAGGTCGCCAACCCGGTCCGCTGGGACCTGTGCATGGAGACCTTCAAGGAACTCGGCGTCACCGCCCTGATCGAGGTGTGCCCGGGCGGCACGCTGACCGGTCTCGCCAAGCGCGCGCTGCCGGGTGTGAAGACCCTGGCTCTGAAGACCCCCGACGACCTCGACGCGGCTCGCGAGCTCATCGCCGAGATGACCACACCCGCCGCTGACGCGGCGGGTGCCTGAGAAGGAGCCCGAGAGCATGTCGAAGATCAAGCCCAGCAGGGGCGCCCCGTACGCGCGCATCCTCGGTGTGGGCGGCTACCGCCCCACCCGGGTCGTGCCGAACGAGGTGATCCTCGAGAAGATCGACTCGTCCGACGAGTGGATCCGCTCGCGCTCCGGCATCGAGACGCGGCACTGGGCCAACGACGAGGAGACCGTCGCCGCGATGTCGATCGAGGCGTCCGGCAAGGCGATCGCCGACGCCGGGATCTCCGCCGAGCAGATCGGCTGCGTGATCGTCTCGACCGTCTCGCACTTCAAGCAGACCCCGGCCGTCGCCACCGAGATCGCCGACAAGCTCGGCACGGACAAGGCCGCCGCCTTCGACATCTCGGCGGGCTGTGCCGGCTTCGGTTACGGCCTCACGCTCGCCAAGGGCATGATCGTCGAGGGTTCGGCGGAGTACGTGCTCGTCATCGGCGTCGAGCGGCTGTCCGACCTGACCGACCTGGAGGACCGGGCCACGGCCTTCCTGTTCGGTGACGGCGCGGGCGCGGTCGTCGTGGGCCCCTCGCAGGAGCCGCACATCGGTCCGACCGTGTGGGGTTCGGAAGGCGACAAGTCCGAGACGATCAAGCAGACGGTGCCGTGGAACGAATTCCACGTCGGCGACGTCACCAGGCTCCCGCTCGACAGCGAGGGCAACGTCAAGTTCCCCGCGATCACGCAGGAGGGCCAGGCGGTCTTCCGCTGGGCCGTGTTCGAGATGGCGAAGGTCGCCCAGCAGGCACTGGACGCGGCCGGGATCAGCTCCAGCGACCTGGACGTCTTCATTCCGCACCAGGCCAACGAGCGCATCATCGACTCGATGGTGAAGACTCTCAAACTGCCGAAGTCCGTCACGGTCGCCCGTGACGTACGCACCACCGGCAACACCTCGGCCGCCTCGATTCCGCTCGCTATGGAGCGGCTTCTGGCGACCGGCGAGGCGAAGAGCGGCGACACCGCGCTCGTCATCGGATTCGGGGCGGGTCTCGTCTACGCCGCCACTGTCGTTACCCTCCCCTAGGCACTCCGTGCCGGATCATCGGTCCGGTGCGGAAGCCAACGCCACACACCCTCTGGATATCTAAGAAGGAGCGCCCGACATGGCCGCCACCGCCACTAAGGAAGAGATCGTCGCCGGTCTCGCCGACATCGTCAACGAGATCGCCGGCATCCCGGTCGAGGACGTCCAGCTGGACAAGTCCTTCACCGACGACCTGGACGTCGACTCGCTGTCCATGGTCGAGGTCGTCGTCGCCGCCGAGGAGCGCTTCGACGTCAAGATCCCCGACGAGGACGTCAAGAACCTCAAGACCGTCGGCGACGCGACCGACTACATCCTCAACCACCAGGGCTGATCCTCCAGGTCCCGGAGCCTGGCCCCGCCACCCGGCGGTGGCGCCGTTCTCCCCGCCTGGGCGGGGGTAGTCCTCCTCGAATCCGTTGGAGAAAGAATTCCCGTGAGCCCGACCAATCGCACCGTGGTCGTCACCGGTATCGGCGCAACCACACCGCTGGGTGGCGACGCGGCCTCCACCTGGGAGGGTCTGGTCGCCGGCAAGTCCGGTGTCAAGGTCCTCCAGCAGGAGTGGGCCGCCGAGCAGGCGGTCCGCATCGCCGCGCAGATCGCCGTGGAGCCGACCGAGGTCATCCCACGCCCGCAGGCCCGCCGCCTGGACCGTTCGGCGCAGTTCGCGCTGATCGCCGCCCAGGAGGCGTGGGCCGACGCCGGTTTCACCGGCAAGGCCGGTGAGGACGGGTCCGAGGGGTCCGTCGACGCCGACCGGCTCGGCACCGTCATCGCCTCCGGCATCGGTGGCGTGACGACCCTGCTCGACCAGTACGACGTGCTGAAGGAGAAGGGCGTCCGCCGCGTCTCCCCGCACACCGTCCCCATGCTGATGCCGAACAGCCCCTCCGCCAACGTGGGCCTGCTCGTGGGCGCCCGTGCGGGCGTGCACACGCCGGTCTCCGCGTGCGCGTCGGGCGCCGAGGCCATCGGCTACGCCATCGAGATGATCCGTACGGGCCGCGCCGACATCGTCGTCGCCGGCGGTACGGAGGCGGCGATCCACCCGCTGCCCATCGCCGCGTTCGGCAACATGATGGCGATGTCCAAGAACAACGACGACCCCGAGGGCGCCTCGCGTCCCTACGACACCGCCCGCGACGGCTTCGTCCTCGGCGAGGGCGCCGGCGTGATCGTCCTGGAGTCCGCCGAGCACGCCGCCAAGCGCGGGGCGCGGGTGTACGCCGAGGCGGTCGGGCAGGGCATCTCCGCCGACAGCCACGACATCGTGCAGCCGGAGCCGGAGGGGCGGGGCATCTCGCACGCCCTGCAGAACCTGCTGGACCGCACCGATCTGGACCCGGCGGAGATCGTGCACGTCAACGCGCACGCGACGTCGACGCCGGCCGGTGACGTGGCCGAGCTGAAGGCGCTGCGCAAGGTCTTCGGCGACGACGCGGACCACATGGCGGTCTCGGCGACGAAGTCGATGACCGGTCACCTGCTGGGCGGCGCGGGCGGTGTCGAGACCGTCGCGACGGTCCTCGCGCTGTACCACCGGGTCGCCCCGCCGACCATCAACGTCGAGAACCTCGACCCCGAGGCCGAGGCCAACGCGGACATCGTCCGCGGTGAGGCTCGCAAGCTTCCCGTCGAGGGCCGGATCGCCGCCCTGAACGACTCGTTCGGGTTCGGCGGGCACAACGTGGTCCTGGCGTTCCGTACCGTGTGATGCGTGCCGTCAACGGCGTGTGGCCCGAACCCCGGGTGGGGTTCGGGCCACCGTACGTTCGCGGTGCGCGCCTCTGAAAGCCTCACACCACCTGGTGCAGCCAGCGGACCGGAGCGCCCTCGCCCGCGTATCTGAACGGCTCCAACTCGTCGTCCCAGGGCTTGCCCAGGAGCTTGGCCAGTTCGGCTTCCAGGTCGGTCTCGCCGCGCTGGGAGCGGACCAGAGCCGCCCGCAGCCGGTCCTCCGGGATCAGGATGTCGCCGTGGATGCCGGTGACGGCGTGGTAGATGCCGAGGTCGGGAGTGCAGCTGTAGCGCTCGCCCTCGGCGGTGGCGCAGGGCTCGGCGGTGACCTCGAAGCGCAGGAGGTGCCAGCCTCTGAGGGCCGACGCCAGCTTGGACGCCGTGCCGGCCTCGCCCTGCCAGGAGAACTCCGAGCGCCAGGTTCCGGGCGCGGCGGGCTGCCGGATCCAGTCGAGGTTGACGCGTGTGCCCAGCACCCCGGCGACGGCCCACTCGACGTGCGGGCACAGCGCGCGCGGCGCGGAGTGCACGTACAGAACTCCACGTGTCGTCACCGGGACCTCCGGGCAGAGCGGGACAGTCTTGCAGGCTGGCATGGCGGCGGTGGCAGGGCAGCCACGTTGATGGCGAGGCTACCGTGCGGCGGCGCAAGGAGTGTGACGTACCGTCGGTCCCGGTGCTCCGAAACGCCCGCCATTCACCCGGCAGGACGCTAGTACGGGTGCGAACCGTTGTGTGGCGGCCGGCCGGGAACTCCCGCGCGTTGTTATGGACGGACGGCCTTTTCGCCTTTCATGCCATCACCCGACGACACCTCACCCGACGACGCAGCACACGACGACACCTCACCGACGACCGAGGGGATCCCCACCGGATGCGGAAGCCAAGCCACCGCTCGCGTGCCGTTCTCGCCGTCCTGGCGGCGGCCGTCCTGGCCGTCACCGGCTGTGACGCCGTCGGCGGCGACGCGCCGGGGCCGACCGGCACCGGCGCCCGGAAGGCGAAGCCGTCCCCGTCACCGGCCTGGGACAGCAGCCCGGCCTCGGTCGCGGCGGTGGGCGACTCCATCACCCGCGGCTTCGACGCGTGCGCGGTGCTGACGGACTGTCCGGAGGTGTCCTGGGCGACCGGCAGCAGCGCCGAGGTCGACAGTCTCGCGGTCCGGCTGCTGGGCCGGGCGAAGGCGGCCGAGCGGAGCTGGAACTACTCCGTGACCGGGGCGCGGATGGCGGACCTGCCGGGTCAGATGGTCCGGGCCGCCGGCCGCAAGCCGGGGCTGGTGGCGGTGATGGTGGGGGCGAACGACGCCTGCCGGGCCAGCACCGCGGCGATGACCTCGGTGGCCGACTTCCGCGCCGGCTTCCGGGACGCGATGAGCGCGCTGCGCAAGGCGGCCCCCACGGCGCAGGTGTACGTGGCGAGCGTGCCGAACCTGAAGCGGCTGTGGTCCGAGGGCCGGACGAACCCGGTGGGCAAGCAGGTGTGGAAGCTGGGCCTGTGCCCCTCGATGCTGGGCGACGCGGACGCGCTGGACGCGGCGGCGACCGAGCGGCGCAACACCGTGGACGAGCGGGTGGCGGACTACAACCGGGTGCTGGAGGAGGTGTGCGCCAAGGACCGCCACTGCCGTTTCGACGGGGGCGCGGTGTACGCGTACCGCTTCGGCACCGACCAGTTGAGCCGGTGGGACTGGTTCCACCCGAGCGTGAACGGGCAGGCGCGGCTGGCTGAGATCGCCTATCGCGCGGTCACGGGCAAGAAGGCGTGACCTAAGGTTCCGCACATGAACGAACTCTTCGCCACACTTTCCGACGGTACCCCGGTCCACCGCTGGACCCTGGAGCGGGCGGGGGTCCGCGTGCGGATCCTGTCGTACGGCGGGATCGTGCAGACGGCGGAGGTCCCGGACCGGGACGGGCGCGCGGGGAACGTGGTGCTGGGGTTCGCCGGCCTGGACGGCTATCTGGCGCACCCGCAGCCGTACCTCGGCGCGCTGATCGGGCGGTACGCGAACCGGATCGCGGGCGGCCGTTTCACCCTGGACGGCCGGACGTACACGCTCGCCCGCAACAACCCGCCGAACTCGCTGCACGGCGGCGAGGCGGGCTTCGACAAGCGGGTGTGGGACGGGGAGCCGGTGGAGCACGGGGTGCGGCTGAGCCGGGTCGCCGCTGACGGCGAGGAGGGCTTCCCGGGGCGGCTGGAGGTCACGGCGACGTACACGCTGGAGGAGTCCGGGGCGCTGCGGATCGCGTACGAGGCGGTCACGGACGCGCCGACCGTGGTGAACCTGACCAACCACAGCTACTTCAACCTGGGCGGGTCCGGCAACGCGGGCGGGCACGAGCTGCGGATCGCCGCCTCCCGGTACACCCCGGTCGACGCGGACCTGATCCCGACCGGAGTCCAGGAGGAGGTGGCGGGCACCCGCTTCGACTTCCGTCAGGCACGCAAGGCGGGCTCCGGGTACGACCACAACCTCGTCCTCGACAAGGGGGTGACGGAGACCCCCGTGGAGGTGGCCGAGCTGTACGACCCCGCCTCCGGCCGCGTGCTGACCGTGGCGACCACCGAGCCCGGGCTCCAGCTGTACACGGCGGACCACCTGGACGGGCCCTTCGCGCCCGGTGACGGCATCGCGCTGGAGACACAGCACTTCCCCGACTCCCCGAACCGGCCGGAGTTCCCGGGCACCGTGCTGCGGCCGGGTGAGGTGTTCCGGTCGCAGACGGTGTACGGCTTCTCGGCCCGCTGACGCGGTCAGGGGCGGCCTCTCACGCCACGAGCCCCGGCCCGGGGGTCAGGTCCCGGGCCGGGGCTGCCCATGGGGACACGTGTCCCGGATCAGACGGTAATCATCGCGGTGAGCCGGCGGTCCGTGATCGAGCGTCCCGCCTGGATCTCGTACGAACCCTTCACGAACGACCAGGATCCCGTCGTCTCGTCCCAGATCTCGAAGGCCCGGCGCGGGAGTTCGACGGTGGCCTCCACGGTTTCGCCGGGGGCGGCCGTCACTCCCGCGAAGCCGGCCAGCCGGCGGGCGGGGCGTTCGGCGTCGGGCTCGGCGGGGGCCAGGTAGACCTGGACGACCTCGCGGCCGGTGCGGGTACCGGAGTTGCGGACGCGGACGGTGACGGTCGTCCCGCGCGCCTCGGCGGACTCGTAGGTCCAGTCGGTGTAGCCGAGGCCGTGGCCGAAGGGGTAGGCGGGGGTGCGGCCGTGCCGTTCCCAGGCGTGGTGGCCGATGAAGACGCCTTCGGAGTAGGGCAGTTCGCCGTTCCCGGGGACGACCTGGGTGACCGGGGCGTCGGCCAGGGCGCCCCAGGTGGTGGGCAGTCGGCCGCCGGGCTCGTGGGCGCCGGTGAGGACGTCGGCGAGGGCCGCGCCGCCCTCCTGGCCGGGGAACCAGGTGAGCAGGACCGCGGCGACCTCGTCGCGCCAGGGGAGTTCCACCGGTGAGCCGGAGTTGACGACCACGACGGTGTTCGGGTTGGCGGCGGCGACCGCGCGGACCAGGTCGTCCTGACGGCCCGGGAGGGTCAGGCCGGTGCGGTCGAAGCCTTCCGACTCCACGCGTTCGGTGGTGGCGACCACGACGACGGCCGTGTCGGCGGCGCGGGCGGCGGCGACCGCCTCGGCGATCAGGTCGTCGGGGTCGCGCTGCGGGTCCTGGTGGGCGAGGGAGAAGCCGATGACCTTCATGGGGTGGCCCTCGGCGACGGGGACGACGTACGTCAGGGACACCTCCACCGGTTCGCCCGCGCTCAGTTCGACCTGGGCGTGGGGCACGGGGGCGCCGAAGAACGCCTGGAAGGGGTCGTCCTTGACGGGGCGCTGGACGTCGTCGTAGTACGTCGTGCCGTCGACGCGCAGGGTGAAGCCGCCTAGTCCCTTGATGCCGAAGGTGTGGGCGCCGGACTCGCGCGGGGTGAAGGTGCCGGTGAGTTCGACGGTGTGCAGGGCGGCGTGGGTGACGCCCTCGGGCAGGTCGTCGCCCATCCACTGGATCTGGCCGCCCGGCACGGAGCGGGTCCCGAGGACGGTCCCGCCGGCGTCCCGGCAGACGGCGCGCAGCTCGAAGCCCTGGTCGGCGACGGAGAGTTCGGTGTTCGGGTCGGCGCCGACGGTGTAGCCGAGGGCGCCGTCGGGGAGGGCGGCGGTGAGGCCGTCGAGCGGGGAGACGGTCCGGGCGGGGAAGACGGTGGCGGAGCCGCCGCCGAGGACCCGGGCGTCGCGGGCGGCGGCTCCGGTGAGGGCGACCGTGGCGTGCGGCCTCAGGGGCAGGGCGTCGCCCTCGTTGCGGACGAGGACGAAGGAGCGGCGGGCGAGTTCGCGGGCCAGCGCCTCGCCGTCGACCGGGGCAGGCAGGTCGGTCACCACCGGCTCGGCGCCGGCCAGGACACCGACGCGGGCGGCGAGCCGCAGGACGTTGCGGACGGCCGCGTCGACCGTGGCCTCGGCGACCTCGCCGTCGCGGACGGCTCGGGCGAGGGCCTCGCCGTACACGGTCCGCGGGCCGGGCATGGCGATGTCGAGGCCGCCCTCGATGGCGCCGGTGGTGGAGCGGGCGGCGGTCCAGTCGGAGACGTTGCAGCCGTCGAAGCCCCACTCGCCGCGCAGGATCTCGTTCACCAGGTGGTGGTGCTCGGTCATCGTGGTGCCGTTGACCGAGTTGTAGGCGGTCATGATGCCCCAGGGACGGGCGTTCTCGACGATGGCCTCGAAGGGGGCGAGGTAGAGCTCGCGCAGGGCGCGTTCGGAGAGCAGGTTGTTCACCGTGAAGCGGTCGGTCTCGGCGTCGTTGGCGACGAAGTGCTTGACGGTGGTGCCGACGCCGCCGGACTGGACGCCGGTCACATAGGCCGCGCCGATCCGTCCGGTCAGGTACGGGTCCTCGCTGTACGCCTCGAAGTGCCGGCCGCCGAGCGGGGAGCGGTGCAGGTTGACCGTGGGGGCGAGCAGCACGTGGACGCCCTTGCGGCGGGCCTCCTGGGCGAGCAGTACGCCTGCCCTGCGGGCGAGTGCGGGGTCCCAGGTGGCGGCCAGCGCGGTCGGCGAGGGCAGCGCGATCGAGGGGTCGTCGGCGGTCCAGCGCACACCCCGGACGCCGATCGGGCCGTCGGACATGACGAGGGACTCCAGGCCGATCTCCGGCAGGGCGGGCAGGGACCAGGTGTCCTGGCCGGCCAGCAGCCTCGTCCTGGCGTCCAGGTCGAGCGTGCGCAGGGCGGCCTCGACGGCGGCCTCGCGCTGTGCGTCGGCCGCGCTGGTTTCCTCGGTTCCCGCCATGGGGTGCCTCCTCGTTGAGTCCGTGCGGTGCCTCCCATCCTGCAACGGTTCCCTGTAGAGCGGTAGGTTTCGTTACCTGGCCGTGATGGTCGACTGCCCGGAATGACGTACGGTGACGCCATGAGCGGCAGGATCAGGAGCCAGGAGCGGCGGGCCGAGATCGTCCGGGCGGCCCTGGAGGTCATCGCCGAGCGCGGCTACCGCGCCGCGAGCCTGGCCGCCGTCGCGGAACGGGTCGGGCTGACCCAGCAGGGACTGCTGCACCACTTCCCGACCAAGGACGCGCTGCTGGTCGCCGTCCTCCAGGAACGGGACAAGTGGGACGCGGTCCCCGCGGGGACCTGGCGGGTCGACCTGCTGGCCTCGCTCGTCGAGTACAACGCGATGCGCCCCGGGATCGTGCAGACCTTCTCCGCGCTGCTCGGCGAGAGCGTGACGGAGGGTCATCCGGCGCGGGAGTACTTCACCGAACGCTACGCGCGGGTGCGCGCGTCGATGGCGGCGGTGCTGCGCACGGAGTACGGCGACCGCCTGCCGAACGGCCTCACCCCGGAGCGTGCCGCTCCCGTGCTGGTCGCGGTGATGGACGGCCTGCAGTACCAGTGGCTGCTGGACCCGGAGTCGGTCGACATGCCGGGCGCGTTCCGGGACTTCCTGGCGCTGCTGGGCGAGGCCTGAGCGCACCACACCGCACCACACTGCGCGGCCGGGCCCGTGCGGCTCGGCCCGGTTCGCCGACGCCGGCCGGGTCTCCGGCGGCGCGCACCCCGAGGGCACGCTGCCGGACGTGGCCGTGCGGGCGGGCTCCCGGCCGCGGATCGCGCACGCCGTGGGCGAGTGGACAGCCGAGCAGGGCCACGGCTCCGCGGACCTCGGCGTGGCCCTGGTGCCGGCGCTCGCCGCCGGGGCGGTGCGCCCGGACGTGGTCCTGCCGCCGGTGGCGGCGAGGGCGCCCCGGCCCGGCGGTGTACGCGGCGACGGTACGGGGGCGGTCCCTGACGCCTGCCGGTGAGGCGTTCGTGGGGGCGCCGCGGAAGGGGGCGGCCCGGCTGTCGCGGGCGTCACACCGTATGGCGTGGACCACTTCCGTCACGGGATACTGCGGCCGTTCGGCAGCACCGCTTCCCACGGCGACAGAAGGGCTGAACTGCTGTGGCTTCTCCACGTGTTCGGATCGGAATCCTCGGGCTGACCCTGCTGGCGGGGCTGGCGGCCCCCACGACCACCGCGGCGGCCGGGACCGCGCTCTCTCCCACCGTCGAGGAGAGGCGGCTGGACCGGGCCGTGCCGCAGGAGATACTCCGGCGCTCCGGGTTCGACGCCCCGGCGGCGGAGTTCGCGCGGACGCTCGGCTCGGCCGGCTCCTACCCCGAGGCCCGCCGGGCCGTCGTGCGGGAGGGGTCGGCGCTGTGGCGGCGGGCCGTGGAGCGGGCGCAGGGGCGCGGGCCGGCCGGCGGGGACCTGAGCCGGGACGACGACCGGCCGCTGTACTGGGCGCGGCTGGCGATGACCCGGGACCTACGCACCTGGGAGCCGGAGTTCGGCCTGTCCGAGGCTCGACGGGCGTCGCTGATCGACGCGTTGGAACGGACCTCGCGCGGGCAGACCACCGTCCGCTACGCGGGGGGTGTGAAGCTCAAGCGGATCCTGGTCACCGGGTTCGACCCGTTCACGCTGGACCGGGACGTCCGGATCTCCAACCCCTCGGGGGCGACCGCGCTCGCGCTCGACGGCACGGTGATCGAGACCGCGGACGGGCCGGCGCGGATCGAGACCGTCGTCTTCCCGGTGCGCTGGCAGGACTTCACGGACCGCACGGTCGAGCGGACGCTGCGGCCGTATCTGAAGAAGGTGGACCTCTTCACCACCGTGAGCCAGGGGCGCGTGGGCCGCTTCGACGTGGAGCGGACCAACGGGGCCTGGCGGGGCGGTTTCGGGGACAACGTCAACGTCGGCGTGACCGGGACCGTCCCGGTCACCGACCCGGCCTCGCAGCCGCAGTGGACGACGACGACCCTGCCGTACGCGAAGATCGTGGCCGCCGGCACCGGGCGGTTCCCCGTGTACGACAACACGCAGGTGACCGAGATCCCGGCGGGCGGCACCGCGCCGGTCGTCCGGCCGGACGGGCCGACGCCGGGGTCGACGGCCCGGCAGGGCGGCGGCGGGGACTACCTCTCCAACGAGATCGCCTACCGGGCCACCCTGTTGCGGGACCGGCTCGGGCTGCACGACTCGCTGCCGGGCGGGCATGTGCACACGCCGGTGCTGGAGTTCGGGGCCGGGAACACCGATCCGGCGACCGGGGCGGTGACCGATCCGGGGTTCGTGCGCAACCGGCTGGACATCATCGCGCAGGTTCGGGCCATTCTGGCGGTGGCGGCGGAAGGGTGACGTCCTCGTCGCCGCCCTGGTGACCGCCGGTGCTCTCCTCGCCCATCAGTTCACGTGCCATGAGCGTGGCGCCCGCCACCGCGCCCGGCATCAGGAACACCGCGACGAACGGCACCAGGAAGGACACCGCGAGCGGGGTGCCGAAGCCCCAGATCAGGGTTTTGCGGGAGCGCAGGAGGGCGAGGCGGTCACGGAGTTCGACGCGGCGGCGCTGGAGGGCGACGCCGGTGAGCTCCTCGGTGAGGAAGAAGCCGGTGACGAAGAAGCCGACCACCGGCACGACCGTCTGCCCGGCGACCGGGACGAACCCGAGCGCGAAGAGCAGGATGCCCCACAGGACGGCGCGCACCAGGATCCGCAGGCTGTCGCGGGCCGAGATCCACAGCTCGCGCCAGAGCGGCAGGCCCGACTCGGGGGCGGTGCCGTCGGGGGAGACGTCCCGGTCGACCTTCTCGGAGAGGTTCTCGTAGAAGGGCTGCCCGATCAGGAGGGTGACCGCGGTGAAGGTGATGACGGACAGCAGCAGCGCGAGGGCGAACAGCAGCACGGTGAGGAACCCGCGCAAGAGGCCGGCCCAGGGGCTCGACCAGTCGTCGGCGAACGGGGTCGCCCAGGCGACGGAGTCCTCGCCCCACAGGGCCAGCGCGACCAGCACCGCCGCGTAGAGGACGAGGGTGATCAGGCCCGGCAGCAGACCGAAGCCGTACTGCCTGCCGTGCCGGGCCACCCAGCGTTGGCCTGCCAGGAGATACCTGAATCCCGCCCCGAGATCGCGCATGGGGAAACTCTATCGGGGCCGGGCGGCAGGTCCCCCGGGGTGTCCGGGAGCCGGCCGGTGAGGCCGGTGGCGGTGCGCCCGGCATTCCCGGTCCGTACCGTGTTCCGCCCCCGTCCGCCCGCCCGCCGGTGCGCCATCCGGGGCACCCACGCCGCGAACTCCCTCTTGTTGCGGTTGAGTCGAACAGGTACACCTCGCCGTACCGATCTCAGGAAGCCCGGAGGAGGTACGCGTGCGCACCAAGAGAACCGTTCCTGCGAGACCCGTTCTGATCGCCACCCTCGCCGTCACCACGGCGGGCTCGCTCCTGCTCACCCCCCACCCGGCCGGCGCCGACCCCCGGCCCGTCACCCGGGAGGACGCCCTCGACCGGCGCGCCGCCCAGGCACCCGCGAGCGCCGCCGAGCGGGCGCTGGCCGCCCCGGCCCCACCCGCCGCCGCGGACCCGACGGCCCCGGAACGGGGTTATCCGCGCGAACAGGTCCTCACCCCCGACCCGGAGAACCCCGCCGACACGTCGGTCAGGCTCGGTCTCACCCCGTACCACGCCATCGCCCCGAAGCTGAACGCGCTCCAGGAGCTCGGCGACCGGGTGAGCGTCGAGGTCGCGGGCCGTTCGGCCGGCGGGCACCGGCTCTACCTCGTCACCGTGACCGCCCCGGAGACCGCCCGCGAGGCCCGCGCCCAGGAGCGGATGCGCGAGCTCATCGGGAACGCGCCCGCGACGGCGGCCAAGAGCCGGGAGATCGCGGCGGGTTACAAGGCTCCCGTCTTCGTCAACAACAACATCCACGGCAACGAGTGGGAGGGCACCGACGCCTCCCTGAAGCTCATCGAGCGACTCGCCACCGCGAACGACGCGAAGACGAAGGACCTCCTCGCGCACAGCCGCCTCTACTTCAACATCACCGCCAACCCGGACGGCCGGATCGCCGGCACCCGCGCCAACGCCAACGGCTTCGACATGAACCGGGACTTCGTCACCGCCTCGCAGCCCGAGGTGCGGGCGATGCGGCGGATCCAGATCGACAAGCAGCCGGCCGTCATGCTCGACCTGCACGGCTACGTCAACGGCACGCTCATCGAGCCCACCACTCCCCCGCACGGCGAGAACTACGAGTACGACCTGTTCCTGAAGAACACCTACGCCAACGCGCTCGGCATGGAGTCCGCCGTCAACGCTCTCGGGTACACGCCCGCGAAGGACGGCGTCGAGCCCGCCCAGATCCCGTTCCGGGACCAGGAGGAGGGCTGGGACGACTGGCCGCCCATCTTCACCCCGCAGTACGCGGCCTTCCACGGCGCGGTCGCCGCGCACACCGTGGAGATCCCGCTCACGGTGAACAACGCGGCCTACACCGGCCTCCCGGAGGCCGAACTGCGCCGCCGGTCCGCGATCAACGTGGACGTGGCGGGCGCGGCCCTGCGCGCGACCCTGGACTTCGTCCGCACGCACCGCACGTCACTGGTCGCCGACCAGATCGACGTCTTCCGGCGCGGGGCGGCGGGCGCGGCGCAGGTGCCGGTGTCCGAGGAGACCGTCCCCGGGGTGCCGGGCATCGGGCCGGAGGACGTCTACACGGCCGCCTTCCCGCGCGCGTACGTGATCCCGGCCGGCGCGGGCGCCCAGCGGTCCGCCACCGCCGCCGCCCGGCTGGTCGACCACCTCGTCGCCCACGACGTCCGGGTCACCCGCGCCGCCCGCGACCTCCGGCTCGGCGGACGGACGTACGCCAAGGGCTCGTACGTCGTCGACATGCGTCAGCCCAAGCGGGGACTCGCGAACGTGCTGCTCGCCGACGGGCGGGACATCAGCGGCAAGGTCTCGGTGATGTACGACATCTCGGGCTGGAGCCTGGGCCGGCTGTGGGGCGCCACCGTGCAGCCGGTGACGTCCGGCAGTCTGACGGGCGCGCCGCTGCGGCCGGTCGGCGCGGCGGCGGACGTGGCTCACGTCGCCCCGCGCGGCGACCTGCGGCTGCGGCTGGACGACCCGCGGGAGATCGCGGCCCTCAACTCCCTCCTCCAGCAGGGTGTTCCGGTACGTCAGGCCGCCGACGGCAGCGCGGTCGTGCCGGCGTCGGCCCGGGCGCAGGCGGCGGCACTGGCCCGCAGGTACGACGTCGCCTTCGACGCGACGAAGCTGACCGGCGTCACCGAGCTGCGGCGCCTGCGCGTGGCCGCCGCCGTCACACCCGGTGAGCTGTTCGCACTGCGGGAGATGGGCTTCGAGGTCACGCCGGTGTCGACGGCCGTACTGAACGCGGGCTTCGACTGGTCGGCGGCGGACGTGCTGTTCGTGTCGGCGGGGCTCAGCCACGGCGCCCTGAACCCGGCCGCCCGCTCGGCCCTCGACGCCTTCCTCGTCGGCCACGGTCTCGTCGGACGCGGTGCCACCGGAGCGGCCCTGAACGCCGCCGCCGGGCCCCTCGCCGTCCGGCCCGTCGAGGGCAACGAGGACGCCAACGGCGTGGTGCGGGTGGTGAATTCCGGTCCGGTGACGGCCGGGGCACCCGGCCACGGGTTCGTGTACGCGCCCGTCTGGTTCACCGACCCCGGGCCGCAGGTCCGGGTGGAGCAGTCGTACGCGCGGGGGAACCCGCTCGTCTCCGGGCACTGGCGGGCCCGGGAGGACGGCTCCGGCGGTCCCGGGGACGCGGCCGGACAGGCCTCGGTGGTCAGCGGCCCCGGGGCCGTCCTGTTCGGCACCGAACCCCTCTTCCGGGACCATCCGAAGGGGGAGTTCGCGCAGGTCGCACGCGCTGTGTTCACCGTGGCACAGGCGCGTGGCGGTACAGGTGAGGAGAGCGGATGACGCAGGAGATCCACGGCACCGTCGCGGACGGTTTCGAGGCGGTACGCGAGGAGTTCGCCGCGTTCGTCGCGGGGGAACGGCCGGACTACGAGGGGCAGGTGTGCGCGTATGTGCACGGGCGCAAGGTCGTCGACCTGTGGGCCGGGGACGGCGTCGACGCCGGCTCCCTCTACGGCGTGTTCTCGTCGACCAAGGGGGCGGCCCACCTGGTGACCGCGCTGCTCGTGCAGGAGGGCACGCTCGAACTGGACCGCAAGGTCACCTACTACTGGCCGGAGTTCGGGGCGGAGGGCAAGGCCGGGCTGACGCTGCGTGACCTGCTGGCGCACCGGGCGGGGGTGGTCGGGCTCGACTCCGGGTTCTCGGAGCAGGAGCTGGCCGACGACCGGGCCATGGCCGAACGCCTCGCGGACCAGCGGCCGTTCTGGCGGCCCGGCACCGCCTTCGGCTACCACGCCCTGGTCATCGGCGCGCTCACCGGTGAGGTGGTGCGCCGTGCCACCGGCCGCCCGCTCCAGGAGGTGTACGAGGAACGGATCCGCGCCCCGCACGCGCTGGACTTCTTCCTCGGGCTGCCCGAGGCGCTGGAGCCCCGCTACCGCCCGGCGCAGCCGATGGTTCCGGCGGCGGCGCAGCAGGTCGCGCTCGACTCCGTGGCGAAGGGACCGCACACGCTGGCCTCGATCGCGTTCAACACGCAGGTGGACGAGCCCGGCAGCCCGGAGGGGTACCCCAACTCCCGTGCGGTACGGGCCAAGGGCCCGGCGTCGGCGGGCGGGGTCGCCGCCGCGCGCGGGCTCGCCGGGATGTACGCGGCGGCGATCAGCGAGGTGGACGGGCGCGGGCCGCTGCTGAAGCCGGACACCGTCGCCGAGGTCGGGCAGATCCACTCCGCCGGGTACGACCTGGTGGCCCGGGCGCACAAGTCGTACGGCCTCGGGTTCCAGGCGACGGCGGACACCTGGTACCCGTTCCTGGGCGCCGGGGCGTTCGGGCACAGCGGCGGGGGCGGCTCGCAGGGGTTCGCGGATCCGCGCAGCGGGCTGGCCTACGGGTACACACGCCGGCGGATGGCCTTCCCGGGCGGGGCGGCGCCGGAGAACGAGCGGCTGGTGCGGGCCGCGCACACGGCGGCACTGGCCGGCTGAGGCCGGCCGGACGGGCAAAGGCCGCACCCCGCGTCCAGGGGTGCGGCCTCCGCCGTGGGCGACGAACGCGGCCGGCCGGCGGCACGCCTGCCGGACCCGCCCGGCCGGTTCAGAGCTTGACGATCATCTTCCCGGTGTTGTCGCCGCGCAGGACGCCGAGGAACGCCTCCAGGTTGTTCTCGATGCCCTCGACGACCGTCTCGCGGTACTTCAGCTCGCCCGAGGCGACCCAGGGACCGACCTCCTGGACGAACTGCGGCTGGAGGTCGTAGTGGTCGCCGACCAGGAAGCCCTCGATGCGGCCGCGGGTCTGGATGAGGCGGGCCAGGTTCTTCGGGCCGGGGGCGGGCTCGGTGTTGTTGTACACCGAGATCATTCCGCAGACGGCGATCCGGCCGTCCCGGTTGAGGGAGCCGATGGCGGCCTCCAGGTGGTCGCCGCCGACGTTGTCGAAGTAGACGTCGATCCCGTCCGGGGCGGCCTCGCGCAGCTGCTCGGCGACCGGGCCGCTCTTGTAGTTGAAGGCCGCGTCGAAGCCGTACTCCTCGACCAGGAGCTTGACCTTCTCGTCCGAGCCGGCCGAGCCGATCACCCGGGAGGCGCCCTTCAGGCGGGCGATCTGGCCGACCTGGCCGCCGACCGCGCCCGCCGCGCCGGAGACGAACACCGCGTCGCCCTCCTTGAAGGAGGCGGTGCGCAGGAGACCGGCGTACGCGGTGAGGCCGGTCATGCCGAGGACACCGAGGTACGTGGAGAGCGGGGCGGCCTCGGGGTCGACCTTGACGGCCTGCTGGGCGTCGAAGGTCGCGTACTCGCGCCAGCCGCCGAAGTGCAGCACGCGGTCACCGGCCAAGACACCCTCGGCGTTCGAGGCGACGACCTCGCCGACCGCGCCGCCCTGCATGGCCTTGCCCAGTTCGAAGGGGGCCACGTACGACTTGGCGGCGCTCATCCGGCCGCGCATGTAGGGGTCGACCGAGAGGTACTCGTTGCGCACCAGGACCTGCCCGGGGCCGGGCTGCCGGATCTCCGCCTCGGCCAGCTCGAAGTCCTCGGGCTTCGGCCAGCCGACGGGGCGGCTGAGCAGACGCCATTCGCGGCTGACGGAGGGGAGCGTGGGGGTGTCGGACATGAGGGTGGGGGCCTTTCGTCGCTAATGCTTCAGTACCTGAAACAACCATGCTCCTGAATATTTCAGACTGTCAAGTAAACGGGTACCCTGGATGCCATGGCCACACCCGAGAAGACCCGTCGTCCTGATGCGCTGACCATGGAGGTCGTCGAGCTCATCGGTGACGTCGTGGCCCGTTTCCACGAGGACTACGAGGAGGCCGCGGCCGGGCACGCGCTGACCGGGGCGCAGGCGCGGCTGCTCAGCCTGCTGTCGCTGGAGCCGCTGCCCATGCGGAAACTGGCCCAGCGGCTCAAGTGCGAGCCGTCGAACGTGACCGGGATAGTGGACCGGCTGGAGTCCCGGGGGCTGGTGGAGCGGCGGGCGGCTCCGGCGGACCGGCGGGTGAAGCTGGCGGCGGCCACGGAGGAGGGGCGCCGGGTCGCCCGCGAGCTGCGGGAGGGCCTGCGGTTCGCGCGGGAGCCGCTCGCCGAGCTGTCCCCGCGGGAGCGCGAGGCCCTGCGGGATCTGCTGCGGCGGATGCTCGGCACCGAGACTCTGGACACCCTCGGCTGACGGGTCACCGGGCGGTCCGCACCACCGGCCGACCGGTCAGCGGGTGGCCCGGACCGCCTCGCCGCGCGTTTCCTGATTCACGGAAGCGAACGGATTACGAGCGGAAGCGAACGGATTACGAGCACCACCACAGGAAGCGGTCGCAGGTCTGTGTCGGCTCCGGCTCGGGGTCCGGCTCGGGATCCGGGTCCGGGTCCGCCGTGGTCGGGTCGGCGGTGGGGGTCGGGGCCTGAGCGGGGGCCGACCCGTCGGGGGTGGAGGGGGAGGTGTCCGGAGCGGTGCCGTTCGTCGCCGACGGGGTGCCCGCGGCGGACTCGTCGCCGCCCTCACCGTCCTTGTCTCCCTTGCCGTCCTTGTCGTCCTTGTCTTTTTTGTCATCTTTCGTGGACTCGGAGGCCGAGGGGGACGCGGAGGCGTCCGGGGAGGACGGGTCCGACCCTCCCGTTCCGGTGCCCGGGCCCTTCAGCGGCTCCGCCGCCTCGCCCGCCTCCGAGGAGGCCCCGCCCTCGGCCGACGCTCCCCCGGCCGACGCCGGCTGCGGGGCGGAGCCCGGGGCGTCCATGCCCAGCTCGGCGAGGCTCAGCCCGCCGGCCGCCAGCACGAAGCCCGCGGCGATCAGCAGGGTCCGGCGGCGGCGGCGCCGGTGCGCCGCGGCTTTGCGATCGCGGCGACCCGCACGGTCCGAAGGGCCGTCCGGGCCCTCCCCGGCGTCACCCTCGGCCTGGTATCCGCTGACCCTGGGCCTGAGCGTCTGGAACTCCCAGGCGGAGACGATCGGCG